>NZ_JBFRGE010000005.1:0-167895 GCF_052115185.1 Paenibacillus sp. 2TAB19
GCCATAAAACGTATCGTTTCATGGAAAGGCCCTTCATATTCAAATATATCATGTAGGATCAGAGTCTATATAGCAAATAATTACTTTTACCACTCTTATTGACCGTTTCACAAGTTGATGTGCATATGCACTTGGTTGTAAAGTAACCAACTTATAAAATTTGAGCTTTTAACTCAATCAATAAAGCAACGAAAGTTGCCAATCGGCATTTGACCCGGCTGTCCGTATGGCCTTAACTTCTTGGTGGAAGTGGTCAAAGATTATCTGCTTGGAAAGATCCTAGATACATTGAATATTAGCTTTCCAAAAATCATGCTCCTTCATAATAGCAGGATAGTGTTTCTGGAGCAATATAAATTTTTAGGAATCGCATATTTTTTTTGCGGCGTCGAAATCTAGTGCTGAAGTTAATGTATGAAGCCGATCTAATTCGGTTCGTGCGGGAAGGGAAGGACAAGAACATTTTTTTGCGTAAGGAGCAGATTGATCTCTTAGAATAGACATTGGAAAAACCGCGGGTTATTCCGATAATAGTTCTAGGGGTGCATTTTTTATGGCCACTTCAATAAAAATTAAAGAGGGAATATCATGGAATGGAACGCAGGACCTATATATAGCGCAATTGTAATCGCATTGATTATACTTATTTATTCTAGAGAATACGGCGGTATACGAACCATTCAGAATCAGATGTTTCGAATTACCTTGATGACTACGATTGTTTCTATGATTAGCATATTAATTTCGGTAGCATTAAATATGGAGATGACCCACTTCCCGCTATTCCTAGTCGAGTTTTTCAATGTGATGAGCAGAGTTTCAATGACGGTTATTGCGCCGCTCTTCTTTTATTACACGATTTCGATTATTTGGAAGACTAAAGAAGTGTTTTTCAGGTGGATACGATTCACCGCTTGGGTTTATCTTATTTTTGCGCTGATGATTATGAGTTCGCCATTTTCGGGAATTATTTATACCATTTCGGTTGACCATACCATTGTAAGAGGGCCGTTGTATAACTTGATGTACGCTGCGCCTGCTTTCTATATTGTGCTGCTTCTTGTCTTATTATTCTTTACGCGTCATAGACTTTCACGAAGTTTGAATCTTGTTATTTTGTCATTTCCTGTGCTGTGCCTCGTCTTCGTAACGATTGAATTTATTTATCCTTATTTGCTCATTTCGAGTACTGCAGCAACTGCATCGTTGGTGATTTCTTATTTGTACATTCAAAACAAAAAAATTCTGGAAGATGATTTAACAGGGACGATGAATCGGCGTGCATTCGTCAAAGTAGTAAGCATGCGTTTAGAGGATAAGAGTCCGTTTAAGATTATTGTTGTAAGCATAGACGAATTTAGAAGCATCAATAATCACTATGGCGAGCAGATCGGGGATCGCCTTCTGCAGGAAGTGGCTCTTTATTTAATGAATGTGCAGCCCAATGCGCAAGTGTTCCGCCTCTCGGGTGATGAGTTTGCGCTATTAACAATGGTTACCGACCAGCGGCAGCTTATTCGGACGATTAGTAACCGGTTGTCTCAGCAGTGGGTCATAGAAGGAATGAATCTTTCTATTCRTGCTACGATTGCCGAGCTCAATATTCCGGAAGTGACGGATACGCTCGAGGATACGGTTCATGTGTTGGAATACAGTATTCGCGAGGAAAAATCTCTTCACAAGAATAGTACGGTTACGATTAATAGCGACGCATTGGACCGCATGCATCGCAAAAATAAAGTATATGAGTATTTAAAACAAACGATCGAAGGGCGAGAACTGGAGATTGTGTATCAGCCTATTTATCACGTTGAAACTGATAGTTATCCTGTGTTCGAAGCATTGGCAAGACTCACTTGCCCGGAACTTGGACCGATTTCTCCACTGGAATTCATTGCAATCGCAGAAGAGAAAGGACTTATTAACCAATTAGGTGAGGTTTTGCTGGAGCAAGTATGTAGAACGATCAGAAAGCTAGAGAGCAGTGGTACTCCGTTTCAGCATATTAATATTAATTTCTCGCCCATACAAATGGTGAATGACAATATCGTTTCGGAAGTAGAACAGGTGATTCGGAGAGAACAAGTAGATCCGTCGCGTATTCATCTGGAAATTACAGAAAGTGTAGTAATCGATAACTTTGACAAGATTAGCAACATTATGAATAGCTTCAATCGTCACGGTATACATTTTAGCCTTGATGATTATGGAACGGGTTATTCTAACTTGTCCAACATTATTCATTTACCTTTCAAGGGGATCAAGATCGATAAATCCTTGTTGTATCGGGCTTCGGAAAGCCAGTCTACTTTCGTCATCATTCAAGCTTTATCTCGCTCTTTCCAACAAATCAATAAACATATTGTGATTGAAGGCGTTGAGACGGAGGATCATATTAAGCTTGCTCGTGCGATTGGTTGCGACTACTTGCAAGGTTATTATTTCGCTAAGCCTATGATGACTGAGAATCTGATTGTTTTTTTGAAGGGTAAGGCTTCACACTTATAAACGACAATCAACCCCCCGTAGGCCCTGCGCTGCGAGGGGTTGATTTGTTTTGCGTGGGATTACGGGTTAGTGCTTGTTCAGATGCTTGTCAAGCAGCTTCAGCTCTTTTGCTTGCATAATTGCTTTCGTTCGGCGGTTTACCTTGAGTTTGGCGAATATATGCTTCACATGCACTTTGACCGTGCCGGCCGCAATGACGAGCCGCTCGGCTATTTCTTTGTTGGAGAGCCCTGCAGCAAGCAGCGCCAGCACCTCTAGCTCGCGCTCGGTCAATGGCTCCTCTATCGCTTCAGCTTGCTCCGACGTTACTTCTACATCGCTATTCACGGCGGAAGCTTCCTCTTCCGATGATTGACGCAACACGCACATCATCAGCGCTTGCGAGGCCATTGCGAGCAGCACGCCGGTTTGTGCCGCATCGAGTACGCCGGTCGCGAGGCGATTCTCAAGGAAGAGCACGCCGAGCAGCGTACCGTGAATCTTGACGGGCAAGCAAAGCATGGACTGCGGGCGATGCAGCGCCATGTATGGGTTGCGAGTGACCCAACTGTCTGGCTCGCCGTTATACGTAACGGTCTCTTGCGTCCGGTAGACGTAGCGGACAATGCCCTCAGGCAGCAGCGGGCTGCCTTGCAGCTCGCGTTCGGCAGCGACAGCAGCTTCATTCGGCTCAGCGTAGACTTGGATACGCAAATCGCCGTCGTTCGTTGACAGCAAAGCACCTGTGCCGGCGCCGGCATAGGTCATAATGACCGTTAGCAGCTCGGCAAGCATAGCATCGGCGCTATCGCGTCCGGTAATGACGCGAGTTGCTCGAAGGATGGCGGCTAGTTCGGCTTCAAGATCGGAGGCGGGACGTTCCGGCTTATTGGCAGCCGCCGCTTCGACGGGCGTTAATTGTGCGTCTCGCAGACTGTCATGGCCGGCTTGCAGCTTCTGCTCTTCCCGATTCCCGCTCCGTTTATTGGTGAGCTGTGCAATCTTCCTAGGCAGCTCCCATTCCGAATAACCTTCAAGCGCTATCCGATCGTAATGGCGAGCGGACGCGTCCCGTCCGCTACGCTCGTAAAACCTTCCGGCCAGCTCGCCGCCGAGCGCCTTAACGCGCAGATCGCCGTATTCGTAGGCTTCCCGAAGTGCCGTGTCGTATAGCCGTTCAGCGTCTTTAATTCGTCCTCGCGCTTCGGCATAGGTGGCATGCAGCAGTGTGCAACGCGCCCGGAAGTTGGTCTCGCTGCCGTCCGCGAATCGGCGGAATCGTCGCAGCAGCTTTTGGATGCGGGCAGCTTTGACGCGCTGCGGCGCTCGTCCGTCAGCTGTGCAGGAGCCAATCATGGAAAGCGCTTCGTAGAAGCAGCATTCCGGCATATGGGGAAGATGGGTCGCATACGGCTCGTGTGGCCTCGCTTTGGCGCTCCATGCCTCGGCTTCCTCGTAGCGCCCTTCTAGGTAGAACAATTGCGCTTTGTAAGTGCTGTACTGGTAAAGCGTCGTTGCAGCTGTTTCTTCTTGTCCGATGCGGGCGAGAAACGCCTCTTCCGAAAACTGGCCATCGTTGAAGGAAACCGGCGATTCCGTTCTTCCCTGCAGCGCGGCGATCCATTGCTCATATAAAAAGAAGTTTTGCTGCACGAACTCGTCTTTTGTTGTCTCCAGCACGGTCAAGTACTCGGCGATGACGCGCGCCATTTCGCTAAGCGAGCTGCGCGTATACAGGGAATTGACGTGGCCGCCCATTGCGTAGCTGGCAAAAATATAATTACCGGCGTTCATGCCGTGACGCATCGCCTGCGGCAAGTAGTAGTCGGTTTCGCGGGCGTCTCCGGCAAAAATGCTGCTGACCGCGCTGTACATGGTGAACGCCATGCTGCTGACCGAAGCCATGCCGCTGCTTTCGGCGAGTTGGATGCCCAGCCCCCCGAGTCTCCTGGCTTGTTCATGATTGCGCCAGGCGGTTTCCGCAAGCATCCCGTAAGCAGAGAAGACGACCGCTGTGAGCGGCGATTGGCCTCCGCGCAGCGACAACCTTAGCGCTCGGCTCGTCAACATAAAGAAAATGCTTTTGTCCGTAAAAAAGCTGGATGGCACAATAGCCGCGATTTGTCCTAATGCAGCGGATAGCTGCGGATCGGTCATCTCAGGCAGTAGATGCGACCGTTTCCGTGAGCGCAACAGCAGCCAGTTTGTTTTCCACTTCTCGGTTAGAAGCCGCAGCGGTCCCGGGTCAGAAGACAGGCGAATACCCAATTCAGCTAAGCTATGCAGCCCAAGCGCCGTTCCTTCGGCATATTTACCTTGATTAATCAATTGCATAATGCGAATCATTCGAACGCGGCTGCGTTCAATCGGGTTGCGAGCCCGAGTAAGCAAACGTTCAATCCGTTGCAGCGAATCTTCCGACTGGCCGCACAAATAAGCGCATTCTGCCAAACGGGCGTGCAGCTCAAAGCATAATTCAAAGCGGTTGTTCCAATGCTGCTCCTTCAGTAACGAGCTTCCGTGAAAGAAATATCCGAGCGCGGCGTCATAGGCCGAAGAAGCCAATGCGTGATTACCAGCCTTTAAATTCAGTACCGCGAGCGACAGCCTCTCTTCGTCGCCGCGCAGCAGTTCCGCGCCGCGATTCATATGCAGCACCTGTTCGAACAGAAGGTCATTTCCGTCGCCTTCGTCTGCGCTGCTAGCGGAGAGAGCTCGTCCAATCGCTAAATGGAGCTCCTGACGCTTCGATTCATCAATACGGCCGTAAATCAACTTTTGGATGCTGTCATGGGCAAAGCGGGCGCTTCCATCGGACTGTGCTACAACCAGTCCTTCGACTTCCACCGCATGCCAAGCTGTCAAGCGGTCTTCTGCGGAGAGTCCGCATACTCGAGCGGCAAGCTCGTCAGTAAATATGAAGCCAATGCAGGATGCCGCCTCCGCCAGTGATAAGGCAGTTTGCGGAAGCAGTCTAAGGCGATACTCCAGAAGACCGCCGATCTCGAATTCCGCTTCATCAACAGGGATGGAGTCGAGCTGCCATTGCCACATATTTTTATCCAGCTGAAACTGTAACCGCCGTTCATCGCGCAACCGGAGCAGCAGTTGCTTGAAGTGAAACGGATTGCCGCCGGTATGCGTGACAATCGCTGTGCTAAGGGGCTGCGTCTGTTGCTCATTCGCGCCGAGGGTATCTGCCGCCAGCCGGTTCAATGTTGCCATAGGCAGCGGGGAAAGACGGATTTGCTTTACGGCGGTTTGCTCCGATGCGCTTCCCTGATCGCTCAAGCCTGGGAGCTTAATCGAGGGGTCAAGATCGGGGCGATAGGAACCGACGAGCAGCAAGTATTGGCATTCCGGGTCGCGAATTAACGCATCGAGCAGCTGCAGAGAGGAGGCGTCCGCCCATTGCAGATCGTCAATAAACAGCACAAGGGGATGCTCTTTGGCTGCAAGCGCCTGCGCAAAGCGGCGGAACGCATAGAGAAACCGTTTGCGTGCCTCCGCCGTCGGCAGTTCCTCTTCGCTTCCTGCGACGGTTCCAAGCAACAGGCGAGCTTCGGGGATAAGGGCGGTAATGACGCTGGCAACACTGCCGATCGTAAGCGTCAGCTTAACGCGCAAAGCCTCAACGAAGGATTCCGATTCGCCAAGCAGTCGGCGTATAAGACCGCGGAACGCTTTGACGATTGGCTCATAAGGAACGCCAGCCGCAAGCTGCTCGAATTTGCCCGAAATGAAATAGTAGGAATCGGCCAGCTTGCCGTCACGGAACGTTTCCTCAATGAGCCGTGTTTTTCCAATGCCAGCCTCTCCGCATACATACACCGCCTCGGACGAACCGAGGCAAACGGAACGGAATGCTTGCTCGAGCTGAACGGCTTCGGATTCCCGGCCGTAAAATCCGGGCGCTCCGTGCTGAGCGGGATTCGCCTGTTCACAACCTTCAAGCGGCACTAGCAGGCTTTCCGCTGAAACAAACCGGTTGTCAGGATTCTTATCCAGCAGCTTCAGCACCAGCTGATCCAGCGCCACCGGCAGCTCTGGAATACGACCGCGCAGGGAAAGAGGGCTTTGAGCCAGATGCATATACATCCACTCCAGCGGATCATCCGCAGTAAAAGGCGGCTCACCGGCAAGCATTTCATAGAAAATAACGCCTAACGAATACAGGGTGCTGCGCTCATCCTCCTGCCGCCTCATGCGGCCGGTTCGCTCAGGGGAGCAGTAAGGCCAGTCGGCTTCGCTCAGCGGACCGCTGCGTTCAGGCTGCAGAAGCCGGACTTCGCCGCTAGCGGCAATTGCAATCGTATTTGGCCGCAAATTGGGCAGCGGATAGCCTTGCTCGCTGCTTGCGGCAATCGCGGCAGCTATTGCACGCGCAAGCGGCAGAAACTGGTCCGGCGGCATCTTAGGACGTGTGATTAACCGTTCACTTAGCGTAATAAAAGGCGGATGAATGGGTGGGTTTGATCTGTTATGAGAAATAGGGGCATTCGACATCTATAAAACCATCCTTCGAGCAATCTAGGCCTATATTCGAAAAATGAGGGTTTGTGTTTGTGGGGTATGACTGAATATTCCTCATAAACTAGTTTATCGTCAGTGGTTAACTATGTAAATTGTCGATTTAAGGCGAGAGAATCAGGTCTAATGAAGGAGAAAATAATAGAACGCCAGCGTTAAGGACAAATCCCTGGCGTTGGCGTTCTATTATTTTCAATAAGAGCTTACTCACCGATGCTTAAGACGAAGGTGACAATCGTGACGATGATGGTCGCGAATAGCATGATAATAAAATACCATTTTGAAAACTTTCGTGTGAAGGTTGTTCCTTGCAGCCATGACCCTACGTAAACAACAATGGTGAAAATAATCATGGAGACCAAAGCAATTAATGCATTTTCCATCCGGTCGTCATTTCCTTCCTTCGCAGTGTCTTTGTTTTCCTATATTAAAGAAGAAAAGCACGCAGCTCCATACCTCCTTTGAGGTATATTTGAGCGAAAAATGCGGATTAAACGAAAAAATACCCCAAATGGGTAATAGTTTTCTACAGAGCGGTGCATTAATCTTGTTGAATTAGAAGCTATTGCAAGTGCAATGATTTTACAAACGAAAGGAATAATCGTATGCCAAAAAGAAGCCTATTATCCACTCTGGCAGCCGTTACGCTGCTGTTGCCGCTAATCGGTTCGCTTGCGACAGCCGCTATGGTAAATCCGGTTAGTGCCGCAGCTGCTGTTACAGGAGAAGTCATGACCGGCTTCCAGAATGAGACCAACGATGTTTATGACGGCTACGTCACTGAGTACACGTTCAGCTCGGGCGGTGTCGTACAGCAAAGCGCTGCTCCTCCGTCCGATGCCGATTGGATTACGCCTTCCAATATTAATGATATGGGTTGGGGCAATAGCTGGGACGAAGTGTTTACTTATAGCGATTTTGGCGAAATCGATGAGACAACCGACCCGATGAGTATTCCGCCAACGGCGGCTTGGGTAACGATTTCATCCTTTCAAGTCGCATCGGTACCTATTGGCGATACGGTCTATCATTATTCGGTTAACGGAACCGAAGTTCTAACCGCTACGAATGCGTTGGACATTCCGTCCAACGCGCTGTGGGCAACGATTGTTTCTTTTACCGACGGCTGGAATCAAATTAAAAACGAAACGTATACGACATACACGCTTGCGCGTACGATTCCGTCCGTTACTTTGTTGGGGCTCACATCCGCTAACGGCCAAGACGGTTATGTGAAGAACGGCAATACAGTGATTCTTACGCTGCATACGGATATTCCGATTGCGAGACCTGTTCTGGAGATGGCCGGCAATGATATGCTGGTAGCGGGAAGCGGCACGAGTTGGAACGCCGTCCTTACTATAACCACATCACAAGTTCCTGATGGAAATTTGTCAGTATCCGCTGCGTTTTATTCGGAGGAGGGGGTCCCGGGACAGGTTCAGTACGGAACGACGGACGGTTCATCCTTCATAGTTGACCAAACGGCGCCATCCCTTTCCCATTCGCTGTCTCCCGCGGATGCGACAAACGAGGATGTGATAGTGCAGGTTACAGCAAGCGATGCGGGAAGCGGTTTCGGTCTGATGAAGTGGGCACCTGGCACGCAAACGGGTTATTATGTCCTAACAGAAGGTACGGCGTTTACGGAAAGCTTTACAGCGACAGCTAACGGATCCTATACGGTATATGGGCAGGATAAGCTTGGCAACCCGGCTATCCTTTTTATAACCGTCTCAAACATTGACCGTACAAATCCGACCGTATCGCTTACGGCGAGTGCGACCGCACCGACGAACGCCGATATTGCAGTGACGGCGACGGCTGCCGATGATGTTGCCATAAACAAGCAGCTATGGGCTGCCGGCTTGCGGGATGCATCGTATTTTCAATCGGGGAACGGAACCTCGTTTACCGGTCAATTTTTTGCAACCGCTAGAGGCACTTATTCGGTGTATGTGGAAGATACGGCTGGCAATTATGCGCTAACGACCATTACCGTGTCGAATCTATTCAAGACGGAGCCTGAACTAACGCTGACGGCTTACCCGGAGAGGCCGACGAATGATACGGTATTGGTAGAAATTGAAGCACAGGCCGATGGGGAGGATGAAGGCAACGCGCTTGTTGCGCTCCTCTGGGCCGAGGGCGACCAGGAGATCGCGTATTTTACTGACGGCGGCGGTCAGGACGTTCTTGCCGATCGAGCATTCGAAGCGAGCGAGAATGGACAATATACGGTTTATGCACGAGATACGGTTGGCAATGAGAAGATATCTATTATAAATATAACCAATATCGACCTTACAGCGCCTTCGCTGACGCTGACGGCGGACGTTACCGCTCCGACTAACGATTACGTGACGATCAAAGTGACTGCCGAGGATTCTGACAGCGGCCTCCGTTATGTGCGATGGTCTGCAACGGAACCAGATTTTGATAGTCCGTGGCCTTCCAGCGAGGTCGAGGACGGCGAGTTTACCGTGGAATCGAATGGAACATACACGGTTATTGCTTTCGACAATGCACGCAATGAAACGCTTCGTCAGATTAGCGTAACGAACATAATGAACGACGTTCCTACGGTGCTGCTGCGTCCCGAGACGACCGCGCCTGTTGGCGATAAAGTTTCCGTAGCAGTGGAAGCCGCCGCCTTGGGCGCGGGCAATGCGATTGACGTTATTTTGTGGGCAGCGGGAGATCGGCCGACCGGCTTTTTCCGTGAAGGGTTAAGCGATGATATTACGGAAGAGATGCAGTTCGATGTGACGAAAAACGGAATATACACGGTTTACGTTCGCGATATTGCCGGCAACGAAGCTGTAGAGAAGATACGAATTGATAATATTCGGAGTGCGAATACAGCACCTGGAAGCGTGATTAATAATGTGTTTATTGCGGAATTGAACGGCAAGCTGACGACGGGACTGAATGAAACGGTTACAAGCAGCCCCGATGGTTGGATTAGGTATGATTTGAAGCTGGACGATGCAGCGGCAATCGCCGCTCTTGCACAGGCAAACGGTGAGAACGAGCTGCGCATTAAACCAAATGATTCTGCTCCACAGATCGATGCGGTTACTCTTACGTTGTCAGTAAAGGCGCAGTCCCAGCTCAAGGAGCGAGGTATTAGGCTTACTTTGGATACTGGCGACGCTATTTATGAAATGCCAGCCGGATTTTCGGCTAACGGGGGCGGTGAGCTAGTCGTGCAGCTAAAGGCGCTGCGCCAGCCAACCGATGCCAAACAGCTGCTTGCCGATGCAACCGTAATTCGCTCAATGGAGTGGCAGCTTAAGCAAGTGGGTGTACCTTTATCTTTTACAACTAACGCAGCAGGTACTGCTGCCAAGGATGTATTGGTTATTCCTTTGCCGGAAGGACTAGACGCCATAGCGTTGCGTAAGCTCGCCGTCTACTTGGAAAGCGGCAGCGATTCCAAAACAATCTCAGCGGGCACAATCCGTTACGATTCGCAAGGACGCGCAACAGGTATCGCGATTGACGCCAGCGCTTCAAGCCGCGTGATGGTGCTGCAAGCCGAGCCTGTAGCTGTCGCGCATGAACGCTACATTAACGGCTATGCCGACGGCAGCTTTGCTCCTTCGCGTGCTATAACGCGAGCGGAGTTAGCGGCTCTTCTCATGAAGCTGTCTACGACAGAAGCCGTTACTAAAAGCGGTGAAGATGCTATTGTGTACAGCGATGTGCCGCAATCGCACTGGGCGGCCGAGGCTATCGACTATGTGACTGCTGCCGGTTGGATGGGCGGGGGATCGGACGGCCTGTTCCGTCCGGGCGATCAGCTGACGCGTGCGGAACTGGCTAGCGTGCTTGTAAGGTGGCGCAAGGTGCAGCCGATCGGGGGCACCGACTTTGCAGACGCGGATTCCCACTGGGCTTCCGAGGCCATTGCTTCAGCCGAGCGGGAAGGGTGGTTAGTCGGTTATCCGGACGGCAGCTTCCGTCCTAATGCTAGCGTGACGCGTGCCGAGGCGGTTAAGGTACTGAACGGTGTGCTCGGTCGTCCATCGCTCGTGGAAGATGGTCTGGCTTGGTCCGACGTACCAGCCTCCCATTGGGCGGCTGACGCCATCCGCTCCGCTTCGCAATCGTTCGAGGCGCTACACTATCTCAGCGGCGAGACCCGGCTGATCATCGTCAAGTAAGAGTCGATTTAACTCTAAATAAACAAAAGAAACCGTTTCTCCGTAGAATGGAAGCTTAGCTTACCATTGACGAAAGGAACGGTTTCTTTGTATATAGACGTGTATGACTAATTTAACTCCACGATCTTGTTGATGTCCGTACCTTCCGTATTTTTGCCCATCAGCCTGCGGAACAGGAATTTCGCCATCTTGAACTTGTTGCCGGAATCCCAATATTCGGCTGTTTCTGCCTTCACTTTAATGAGAACGAGATTAGGATCGTCATAGGACGTTTCCAACAGCTCTTCGTACATCGGATTCCAGAACTGCTTCAGTTTTTCGGTGCTGTCCACCAACTCGGCTTCCCCGCGAATAGAAACAAAGGATTTGCCTGCATAAGCAACGTTGACTTGCCGTTTCTGGAGCAATTCGTGGAACTTCCCGCTGTCTTTCTTAGTCAGGAACCACAGGTCGCCGTCGAATTCGACGTCTTGGGTCTTCATGGGGCGCGAAACGAGTCCATCTTCCGATATCGTTGTCAGCATCGCCGTTTTAATATCTTTGATCAACTCGCGAACGGTTTCGATCGCTTCTTGGTTTTCGGTTGTTGCATTCGTCAATCCATTCACCTTTTCCATAAGTTTTTTCAATAGCATTCCCCCCCTTGCGCAATTGCATGTATGCAAAAAGGGCCATCCTTCTAAGGATGGCCCTAATACTATTCGTTACGAATTAACGTGATATCGTCCCCTAGGCACAACCAAAGGCGATGCCGAGATGGGATCCTTGATTACCGTGCAATCCAGTCCGAAAATGTCTTTAACCAACGTGCTTGTAATAACCTCTGACGGCTCACCCTCCGCGACAAGCTTCCCTTTATGAAGCGCAAAAATATGATCTGCATAACGGGCGGACAAGTTAATATCATGAAGCACCATGACAATCGTAGTTCCGTGATTCCGATTAAGGTCGGTCAGCAGGTCAAGAATCTCGACTTGATAGGTGATATCCAAAAAGGTTGTTGGTTCATCGAGAAACAAGATGTCGGTCTGTTGCGCCAGAGCCATGGCAATCCAGACGCGTTGTCGTTGTCCGCCTGACAGCTCGTCAATATTATGATTGGCGAATTCGGTTATATCCATAATTCTCATCGCTTCGTCAACGGCCTCGTAATCCTTTTTGGTCCATCCGCCAAGCAACGATTGATGCGGAAATCTTCCTCGTCCAACCAAATCCGCTACGGAAATGCCTTCCGGAACAATGGGCGATTGCGGCAGCAGACCTACCACGCGAGCTAATTGCTTGGGCGGAATTTTGCCGAGCGGCCTGTCGTCCAGCGTGATTGTTCCGGATGTGGGCTTTATAAGCCTGGCCAGCGTTTTAAGAAGCGTTGACTTTCCGCAGCCGTTTGATCCGATAATAACGCTTATTTTATTGCTGGGTATAACAAGGTCTATACCGTGAATAACCGTTTTATTCTCATAGCCCGCTACGATTTGTTCGGCTTGAAAAATATGTGTCGGTTTCATTATAATTCTCCCTTTCGATTCATGCGGATTAACAAGAAGATCAGATAAGGCGCTCCGAGTAATCCGGTAATGATGCCTACGGGGAATCTGTACTCAAAAGCAAATTGTCCGATTAGATCTGATGCCAGCACCAAGTTGACGCCAACAAGCCCCGCCGGAATAACGCCCGAGAAGCCGATTCCGACCAGCCTTTTCGCGATCGGTCCCGCAAGGAAGGAGACAAAGGCTATTGGACCCGTGGTAGCGGTAGCGATCGCAATTATGATGACGGAACTGACGATAAGCGCAATTCTTGTTCGGTCCGTGCTTACGCCGAGTGAAGTAGCCGATTGCTCACCGAGTTCCAAAATACTTAGATGTTTTCCCAGCAAAATAATGATAGGTGCAAAAATAATGATGGTTATAACTAGAGGCGGGAGCTCGTCCATTTGAGAACCGTTGAGGCTGCCTGTTAGCCATCTGAGCGCCGCGGGAACATCCTGTTCCGCGCTAACCAGCAAAAGATAGGATATGAACGCGTCAAGCATGGCCTGGATGCCGATCCCGATTAGGATTAATCGCCCGATTGAAAATGTCTTGCCTCGGGACAATATATAAATCAATATGACTGTCGCAAGACCTGCAACGACTGAAGCAACGGAAATAACGGCTCCGCTTGTCTGAAGGACGGTTATGCAAAAAACAGCCGCCGCGCTCGAGCCGGAGGTAATGCCGATGACATTCGGATTCGCAAGGGGATTACGCAACATTGTTTGGAAGGTGTAACCGGCAATACCGAAAGCAAATCCGGCAAAAAGACCTGCCAGCATTCTCGGTAGACGTATCGTATTAACCGCAAAAGAAACGCCTTTGATCTGCTCTCCCGACAGTGCTCGAACGACATCCTTAATCGGATAGATGGTGCTCCCGAGTAAAAGCATGACACAGCAAAGGATGCATGCAAGTACCGCCAGAAGGCTGGTAACAAGTATCCATCGGCGGCGTCTTTGACGTCTGCCGGCTATAATAAATGAAATAGATTGATTTGTCATAATGAACGCACTTTCGATCTCATAGCAACTATGATTAGTATTGGAGCACCTATAAACGCTGTAACGACGCCGACCTCAAGCTCTCCGGGACTGCCGATGAGCCTGCCTCCTACATCCGCTATCGTCAAAATAATGGCTCCGGAAAGAGCCGACATCGGTATGATCAAGCGTAAGTCAGGTCCAAGAATAAGTCGAATGACATGAGTGGCTAAGAGCCCGACAAAACCGATAGGTCCCGCCATCGCCGTAGTCGCGCCGCACAACAACACACCGGCAAGAGCTGCAATTAGCCGAAGTGTACCTGTCCGAACACCTAGTCCGGTCGCGACTTCGTCTCCCAGCGCCAACGCATTTAATGCCGGAGCGGCGATAAAACCGATTAGTACGCCGACGAGCAGAAACGGGATGAATGTGGAAATCGTGCTCCAAGATCCCGAGCCGACGCTGCCTACTTGCCAAAACCTGAATTGATCCATGACATAAGAACGAGGAATCATAATGGCGGTAACCAGAGAAGACAGAGCAGCGCTTGTGGCAGCTCCGGCCAAGACAAGCTTAATGGGCGTGGCTCCGCCACGCCCCATTGAGCCGATTCCGAATACGAACACTGCTGTTATTGCAGCTCCTGCCAAAGCTAGCCAGATATATTGATTCGCAGTGCTTATGTTCAAGAACGCGATGCCGCACACCACAAACAATGATGCACCCGTATTCACTCCCAGTATACTGGGGTCGGCAATCGGGTTGCGAGTGACTGCTTGCATAAGCGCACCGGATACTCCGAGTGCCGCACCGCAGAATAAACTGAAGACGGTTCGGGAAATTCTTTTGCGAACCACATTTGCCCCGTAGGAGTCTGCTTCCGGGTGAAATAGTCCATCAATGAGTTCATGGATTCTCACTGGCCGAGAGCCAAAGACCAGTGAGGCACACACGCATAAGACTAGCAGGACTATACAAATAATGAGAACCAGGGTGAAATGTCTCGGTAAACGCGAGCTTAACCGGGTGTCGTTCGGAATCGATGAACTATTCATTGATCTTTTCGATAGCTCCTACGATTAATTTCAAATATTCGTCAATGGTAAAGGAGATCGAAAGCGGATTTGGGTTACCGGAAGCTGCCAAAGGCGTGCCGTTGCCAATAAACACGACGGAACCTCTTTCGATAGCTGGGATTTTGCCGAGTAAGGAATCGGCTTTAACTGCCTCATATAGGCTTTCATCGCCATATCCAATAATAATATCAGCATCGTTAAGCATGTCAGCATTCTCGGCACTTAAATTCAAATAGAAGTTAGTTGGATCCGTAATCTGACTTGTAATGCTTTCAGGATAAGTCAATCCAAGCTCGATCAGGAAATCGCCGCGAGGGTCTGCAGGCGTATAAAGATGGAACTTGGACATGTCTTCTGCCGAGAAGTTAACCCAGGCAACGGTTTTACCTTGCAACTGCGGATATGCGCTTGCTTTTTCTTTAACGAGGTTCTCTGTATCCTTGATAAGCTGTTCGCCTTCTGCTTTCATGCCCATGCCTGTTGCATTATACAGAACTTGATCACGCCATGTGGTTGCCCAAGGCTTGGACTGATAAGGCACTACCGGAGCGATTTTGCTAAGAATATCATAGTCTTCCTGTGTAATGCCGGAGTAAGCCGCGAGAATGACATCCGGATTCGAATCGGAGATAGCTTCAAAATCAAGGCCGTCTGTATCTTGATAAATATTAGGGTCTGTGACGTTAAGTTCCTTCAGCTTTGCAGCTGTCCAAGGTAGAAGTCCGCTGTCATCTTGAACGCCGTAATTCGCCGCCGAGAAGCCAACCGGTACAACGCCTAGTGCGAGCACAACATCATGGTTAGCCCATTGAACGGTAGCGACACGTTCAGGCTTGCTTTCAATTACCGTTTCGCCAAAAGCATGCTTGATCGTGATCGGATATTCAGCAGTTGCAGCAGGTGCGTCCGTTTGAGGAGCTTCGGTACTAGCCGCATCAGTTGGAGCGGGTGAAGCATTCGAATTAGAATTGGATGGCTGATTATTGGAACAGCCTACCAGCGCGATTGCAAGCAAAGCAGTAATGAATAATGCAGTTAAAGAGAACTTTCTTTTTGTGTTCATTTGTGTACCCTTCCTTATCTTGAGTTATATTTTTAGTGGACAAAATCGATAATGATTATCATCGTCACTAAATATATATCCTTTTTAGATAGGTTGTCAATCAAAAATTATCCGATTCTGATTTATTAATCAAAAAGATAAGTCCGAAATTTTCATAAACATTACTTGGCGATAAATCAGCGATAATGAACCCGTGCTACTGTTGGGATAGATCCAATCGCAAACGGCTGGCGCCGTCCTTTGGCGGCAGAAGCTAACGTTTGAGGTACTTTCCTATATGGTGAAAAAGGGAGTGAATGGATGAGGATTGCTGTGTTTTCAGACACGTTTGTCCCTCAGGTCAATGGCGTCGCGCTTACCTTGAAGCGATGGACCGACTACTTGGCCGCTCATGGGGCGCATTGCAAGCTGTTCGTACCTACGGAGCCGGAGCCTGTCTATGAAGAACTGGTGTGTCGGCTGGCTAGTATCCCTTTCTGGGCTTATCCGGAGCATCGATTCGTTATTCCCAATTTGTTGCGTATACGCAACGAACTTGCTGAGTTCAAACCAGACATTGTTCATATTGCCACCCCATTTAATGTAGGTCTCGCCGGAATGTATGCCGCCCAAAAGCTTGATATCCCCATCGTTGCCTCGTATCATACCCATTTCGACCAGTATCTCGAGTCTTATTGGTTTCCGTTCGCGCATTCCTGGTATTGGTCCTATATGAAATGGTTTCATCGTAACTGTCGCGCCATCTTCGCTCCTTCGAATGAGACCATTCATCGATTGCAGTCCAAGGGATTAAATGAAGCCCAGTTATGGTCGAGGGGGGTTGACTGCGACAGATTCACGCCATTGAAGCGTTCCGACCGTGTTCGCGAGTTTTACGGGATCAAGGAACGATATCTCCTGCTATTCGTTGGGCGACTGGCTCCTGAGAAAGACCTGGATGTTTTGCTTCAATTAATGCATCGGCTGCCGGACCGAATTCGCGGTCAAGTGCATTGGCTTATTGTTGGCGAGGGTCCAATGATGGAACAAGGTCGCAAGGAAGCTCCGCAGAATGTCACCTTTGCCGGTTACTTGCGCGGGGAAGAACTTGCCGAATGGTATGCATCCTCCGATCTATTTGTATTTCCCTCTGCCACGGAAACCTTCGGCAACGTCGTACTGGAGGCAGCGGCCTCGGGTCTTCCTGCTATAGTAGCCGACAGGGGAGGCGTGACCGAAATTGTCCAGCATGGCAGGACCGGATTACATGCTCAAGCGGGAAATGTAGAAAGCTTTCTTACGGCATTGACCGACTGGTTCGACGAACCTGACAAATGGCAATTGTTCCGTACGGAGGCGAGGGAGCATGCGCAATCGCGCACTTGGGAGAAAGCAATGGAGTCGATATACACTCGTTGTCAGCAGATTGTGAGAGGGGAGCAGCATCCGGAGGAAGCCGGAAACGGGCGCATGCAGGGAGAGGGGGAATCGGCTTGAAAATAACCGTCGTGGGTACTGGATATGTCGGGTTGGTCACCGGGGCAGCCTTGGCTCGACTTGGACACCAGGTGGTGTGCTTGGATGTCAATCAAGATAAAATCAGGATGCTCAAATCCGGAGGCATGCCAATCTGGGAGCCGGGGCTGGAGGACATGATCCGCGATGCGGAACTTGAAGGACTGCTGGATTACTCGATAGATGCAGCTGCGTCCGTTGCTTGCAGCGACGCTGTCTTTGTAACCATAGGTACGCCTTCATCCGAATCCGGCGAAGCTGATCTTTCCGCTTTATGGTCGGCCGTACATGCAATAACACCGATGTTGCCCGACGACGGACTATTAATCATCAAAAGTACGGTCCCTGCAGGAACATGCGAACAAATCGAAGCTTATCTCCGCCAACGACTTCCCCTTTCCTCTCACATTGCTGTTGCCCATAATCCCGAGTTTTTGCGGCAAGGTTCTGCTGTCCGGGATTTTCTTGCTCCGGATCGAATGGTACTCGGCGCTTCCAGTCCGGAAACGCATAATCGGCTGGAAGAGATCTTTGCCCCCCTTCAATCGCCTAAGATAAGATGCGGGTTAAGGGAAGCAGAGTTGATTAAGTGTGCTTCCAACGCATTCCTAGCCATGAAAATATCTTATGCCAACATGATGTCTGATTTATGCGACGCGCTTGGCGTTTCTATAGATGCTGTTGCGGAAGGGATAGGTCTGGACCGCCGCATTGGTTCTGAGTTTCTGCGCGCCGGTGCCGGATATGGCGGCTCTTGCTTTCCCAAGGATCTTCGCGCGCTAATGGCATTGGCAGAGCGAGAGCATTTGGATATGGAATTGCTGAAAGCAACCGAAGCAATCAACAGGCGACGTGTTCAGGTCATTCGCAAAAAGCTGGAAAACGTCTTTGGTGGAACTTTGGACAATAAGCATTTTACGATATACGGCTTGGCCTTTAAGCCGAATACCGATGATACCCGTGAATCGCCCGCCCTTAAGATTTGTTCGATGCTGCATGAAGCAGGGGGGCGTATATCGGCATATGACCCGGTTGTTACGCGCTTGCCGGACCTGCGGATTGATCTCGCCACGGATATGTATGCGGCGGCTGCGGAGAGCGATTGCGTGGTGATTGTAACCGATTGGGATCAGTTCCGCGACTGGGACTGGGGCAGAATGAGGCAGATGATGAGGTCGCCGTACATTTTGGATGCTAGAAATATGCTGGACACCGCGGCGATGGCCGAGCACTGCGAGCGATATGGCTTGCACTATATATCTATGGGCCGTCCTTCCATAACACCGGATGTTCCATTAACGACGATAGGACTTAGCGGATCATATTGAAACCAATAGGGGTGAAGGGGTGATTGATATGGACACCGCAAGCCATCTACTTCTCGGCGTCACATTAGGCGGACTGGCAATGGGTTTAGCCGATCCTGCGATCGGTGACCATTCGTCCGTTGTGTACGGATTATTCGCGGCAGCTATCATTGGCTCGAATGCTCCCGATTTCGACATCGCCATTCGTATACGCGGATATGAATCCTATTTAATGCATCATCGGGGATTCAGCCACTCCTTGCCGATGCTGGCGGGTTGGCCGGTTTTACTTACTCCTATGATTGCGTATCTTTTTCATGCTTGGGATTATATGATCCCGCTGTTCCTCTGGACAATGGCCGGTGTCGTGCTGCATGTTTTTCTCGATTTCTTCAATGCGTATGGCGTGCAATGTTTCAGGCCGATCTCAAGGAAATGGTTTCACGGCGATGCGATCCCCATTTTCGACCCTGTCCTATTCGGACTTCATTTAGCCGGTTTGCTGTTATGGCTGCTCGGCGTCTTGGCCGCACCGATTGTATTCCCTCTCGTATACGTTGTCACCTTTCTCTTCATCGGGTACCGCATTGTGCTTCATCGCTTCATGCTGCAAGTTGTTCGAAGGCGTTATGGGGTCGAAGGGGATTCCTTCTTAATTCCCAAATGGTTGCCCCATAATTGGGGATACGTTCACGAAACGGATCAGACCTATTTTGCTGGATCGATCCGCGGCACTTTTCTAAGGGAAGAAACGATATTCCAAAAGGGGGGGCAGAACGATGATGTCGTTCAAGCGGTAATGGGAAGCGACGGTGTCCGCAGCTTTCTTGCCTTTGCGCATCGTGTGCACATTTCTTGTCAAAAGGTTCAGAACGGTTACACGGTAGAGCTGCGGGACGTCCGTTTTCGGCATGGCGAGAAGCTTCCCTTTGGTATGGATATTACGCTGAATGACCATCTGCAGGTAACCGGAAACACCTTCGGGTGGAAAAAGAAGCTGTGGGAACCTCCCTTTTCCTGAAGGTTCGATTTGCTTAGGCTCAGGGGCACTCCATGGAGTGCCCCTGATTTATTGTGTCTAGAATGAATTAGAAACGACCGATCGCAACGATTACGGCTAACGCGAAGAAAACGATGTTCACGCCGATTTCACGATATTCCTTACGGTTAACATGGAGCAGGGCGCCAAAGAGAACGACCGCGGCAAGTGCGGTTGCGGCAATTGGCGTCCATACAGGTACGACATTCAACGCTTGAGGCAGAATAATTCCGACTGCCCCTAACAACTCCGCTAACCCGATAAAGACGACGAACCCTTTGGATACGTCTTTTACCCAGCCCCAAGACGCTTTGGCTTTTTCATATTGAAACGCCTTCAACGATCCTGAGTAGATAAACCCTAATGCTGCAAGTCCTGAAACGATCCATAATGCGATATTCATAAATTTTGTTAACCTCCCGACTACTTATTCGCTATCCGCTAAAGGTATAATAGCCCTAGTCATCCATTCGAGGAAGTAGGCACTTTATCTAAACATGGTATATAAAAAGTTACCTTTGCCAAGCAAAAGGAAGCGGGGGGAATTCAATGAAAGAATATTGTGAATTTGAATCGGCGTTGGATATTTTAATAGGAAAGTGGAAGCCTGTCATTCTGCTTCAGCTTATTTCAAACGGCACAATGAGGTTCAGCGAGCTTCAAAGAGCCATACCGGATATAAACAAAAAGATGCTTACCCAACAATTAAGAGAACTTGAGTACAACGATATCGTTCATCGCGAGGTGTACAAACAAATCCCTCCGAAAGTGGAATATTCGATATCGCAATACGGTAAAGGTTTAAGCACGGTGTTACAGGCGCTGAACGATTGGGGAGCCTCCCACATGGAGCATATGGATGGACTATACGGAGTAGATCGCTCAGGGGATAAACTCGGGGATAAATAGGGTAAAATGACAGAGATCTGTCGTCTCTTTTTCAAAAAGCAAGGCACCATAGTATAATCAATAAGGACATATAGACTGGAGAGGAGCTGCCTGCATGACGCAATCATTAACAGGTAAAGTAGCAATTGTAACCGGTGCGGCAAGAGGTATCGGCAAAGCAACGGCGATTGCATTGGCAAAAGAAGGAGTAAACGTTGGTTTGATCGCAAGAAATGAAACGGCTCTACAACAAGTTGCCGCTGAATTGGAAGGACTAGGCGTTAAAGCAGCCTATGCAACTGCTGATGTTTCATCGAAAGAACAAGTAGAAGCAGCAGTTGAAGTCATAAAAAATAATTTGGGTTACGCAGACATTTTGATCAATAATGCGGGAATTGCGACATTCGGTACGGTATTGGAGATGGATCCGGAAGAATGGAGACGTATCATTGATACGAATTTGCTCGGCACCTACTATGTAACGCGTGCGGTTCTACCGCAATTAATCGAAAAAAATGGCGGAGATATTATCAATATTTCCTCAACTAGCGGATTAAGCGGAGCAGCTACTTCAAGCGCCTACAGCGCATCGAAGTTCGCGGTGATTGGTTTTACGGAATCGCTCGCGCAAGAAGTTCGTCGCAACAATATTCGCGTATCCGCTCTAAACCCAAGTACGGTTGCAACAGATCTGGCACTGGACTTGAACCTGATTAAAGAAAACAATGATTCGAAGTTTATGCAGCCGGAAGACATTGCCGAATTCATCGTTAATCAGTTGAAGCTAAATCCGCGTATTTACGTGAAAACGGCAAGCTTTATCGCGACGAATCCGTATTAAATATATAGCATTATAATAGAAATAGTCCCCGACCAGTGAGAAGGCCGGGGACTATTCTTTGTTGGATGTTTACTCCGGAGTCCCTTGCGTTACCCCATGGACATACGTCTGCCAAGCTGTATCCAGTGCTCCTTGCCCTGGATTATACGTGAAGAAGTACTCGACGGTATCTCCGTATTGCAGGTTATTGACAGGGTAAGTATAGTTGCCGTTCCCTGTCGTGGTCATGGCTACGTTCAGCTGGCCGCCGTTATTCACTTTATAGTGCAAATCGGCAAAGGTCGCTCCATTCACATAGAACAGAAGGTTATTGCCTGTTTTCTTCAGACCGCGAACGGCATCGCCGATAACGATAACGGTGGACGGGGGCGATACGACCGTGATGGTCGAGACGGCAGTTTTGTTGCCGTCTGCTGTCGTAACTGTAACGGTTGCTGTGCCCGGAGCGAGTCCAGTCACTAAGCCGCTCTGATTCACGGAAGCGACGCTGCTGTTAGAAGAGGACCAAGTAACCTGCGTATTTGTTGCGTTAGACGGTGCCACGCTGGCGCTTAGCTGGACGCTCTGTCCGACTTCCACCTGTGCAGCAGTCTGATTCAACGTTACGCCGGTAACCGATACGTTGCCAGGATTTTGGCCGCTGCCTTCTTTATAGACACGCACATAATCGACGAGCATCGTTGCAGGGATATCGGCTGGGTCCGGGGACAGGCCGCCGTCAAAGTGTCCGCCGATCGCTAGATTCATAATGAGGTAGAAAGGCTGATCGAACGGTGCGTTCGGATTATTCGGCGCAGCTACGGAATACCATTGCTCCTTGCTTACTTTAAAGAAGAACTTGCCATCCACGTACCACTTCACATCATCCTCTTCCCAGATCATCGAATACACATGATAATCGTTGGCGAAGGTTTGCCCTTGCGGAAAGTGATATTCGCCGGCAATATATCGGTTCACGGGCCATTGTCCGCCAAAATGTACGGCGCCGCTCGTCGTGCCGGGCAAACGTCCTTTGGCTTCCATAATATCAATCTCGCCGGATGCCGCCCATGCACCGTACACGGAATCTTCCGGAAGCATCCATAGCGCCGGCCAGACGCCATTGCCTGTTGGCAGCTTGGCACGAATGTCTACTCTTCCGTACTGGAACGATAAATGATCCTTGGTGTTAATCTTGCCGGAGGAGTACTGCGCATACCGGCTTGGGTCCTGCGGGAATGATTTTGGATCGTTCAAAGCTTTAATATTCAGCTTCCCGTCATGTACGAATACATTTTGCGTGCTGTTCGTATAGTGCTGCAGCTCCGCGTTGCCCCAACCCCAGCTATTGGGATCGTTACCGATGTAATACCCTTGTTCATAATTCCATTTATTCGTGTCGAGCGCTGTTCCGCTAAATTCATCCTGCCAAATGAGATTCATGCCGCTGACGGCGGGATCGCTTGGCGTTCCGATTGTAATATCTTCTTGATCGGTTACATCCGGGCGCGGAGCATCGGGATTGCCGATAAAGGTATAGGTAACGTAGTTGTTGCCGACGCTTCCGCCTGCCTGCCCGTTCAACGGATAGCCGATACGGATCTGGATATCCTCTTGGATGGGTTGGAACCAGAGCCCGTAGATGTAATCGGCCCAATATCCCCACTGATTGGCATCGGACATGTTGTTGTAGCCATTACCGGCGTATACAAATCCGCTTTGACTGGAATTGCTCATCGCTATCCATTGGCCGGCTACGTTAATCTGGTAGACGAAGTTTCCAAGCTCGGTGCCTATTGGTGCGCCCCCATCGATCTTAGGCAGCGGTATGCCGATGACGCCGCTTGCGTCTGCTGTATAGGTCGTTCCATCATAAGGAGTAATGACATAGGAGTTTCTGACGGGTTGGTTGAAGGTGATCGTATACACGACGTTAGCTGAGGATGTTTTCGATTCTAACTTGACGTTGATGGACTCTGTTACGGTAAACCAGTAGCCGCCGCCGCCTTCGGTGAATTGGCCGAAGTTGCTGTCATAGATCCAGCCGCTGGCTGCATTGTTGTTAATATCGATCCATGTGCTGCTGTTGACCGGTTTGACGGACACCTTCAGATCAGCAGCCACGGCCGCATAAGGTATTGCCGGATTGTTATTAAAGGTCGGATAAGTAAAGCCCGCGCCGCCCGTAAAACCAGCTGTAAGCTGAGGCCCCTGCGTAGGCGTCATGGCTGTAATGGTTGTTGTGTTGATGTTCTGAAAGACAAGCGTGTAATTCAGCGTAACCGGATTGGTCTTGGAGTACAGCTGAATCTCGGTCGTTGCGGAGAGAGTAAACCAATAACCGTTAGCGCCGCCGTCGCTCCAGTGTCCCCAGTTTTGGTTGTAGACGTAGCCGCCGACACTGTCGATGTCGACCCAGTTGCCGCTTACCTTTACCTTGACGCCCACGTCGCCCGACACATCGTTCCAAGTAGCGGCGCCTCCGTTGAAGATCGGCATGACAAACCCGTAGCTGGCTTGCCCAACTCCTGATTTGGAGATGACAGGACCGTCTGCCGATGAGAAATAAGCCATGGAGGTAACGGATGTTCCTGCTGCCTCTACCTTCTGAATAGCTGAGGTAGGCAATAGCCCGACACTAGCCAGCATGGCTACCGCTAAGAACAAACTGAGTACCTTCTGCTTAAACCTTTTCTCCGTATGGTAAAATCGCTTCATAATTGTCCTCCTTTTATTTAAATAATGGATTCACCATGCATATTGGCCCAGTGTGCGCACAAAGGTAACCGCTTACATAAGTGAACACCTTTATTCTATCGAATCGAACAATCCTATGAATAGGTACATTTGTTTTTGTTATGACCCAATTTTTTGGCTTTTGCCCATATTCGTGATACCGGCATGTGCCGAGACTCAATACTTTCCTATCTAGTTGCCATTAAAAATCGGTAAAAAATGTTTTAGTATCAACCTGGGACTGAAGTAATCTGTGAAAGAGCTTTGTCAGGGGAAAAGAGCAGTCCATGGATGCAGTCGACAGCAAAGATAGGATAATAGACATGTACGATTCTCGTGCTACCGGATAATTACAGCTCAAGCCAAAGTAGGACTAAACACAGTGAACGTTTTCTTTATAATATAAATTATGGATTTTGTTGATCTATATATTCGCTAAACATGGGTCTGTGATCATGATTTTTGTGCCATGCATCTGCTAGTTACAGATTATAACAATAAAAGTAACCGCCGTGGGTCTTTGGAAACTGGCTACATAATCACCGCTTGGTTAAGATTGGAAACGTCAGCATTATACAAAATACGAGGTGAGTCGACATGGTATTAACGCAACAATCGGTTTGGGGAAAACGGACGTTAGGTACTCGCTCATTAAAACTAATAGTTATATTCGGATTTACGGTAGTCGGATTGGCCTGCCTGCTTGCTTTCGCAGGCAAAGCATCGGCACACGGTTATATCGAATCGCCTGCTAGTCGAACACTGCTGTGCAATCAAGGAACGAACAAGGACTGCGGAGCGATTCAATACGAACCGCAAAGCGCGGAGGGCAAAGGGGATTTCCCGGTATCGGGCCCGACGGACGGTCAGATTGCGGGAGCGGGCAAATATACGGAACTGGATGCCCAGTCGTCCGACCGTTGGAAGAAGGTTGACATGAAGGGTGGAGTAAACTCGTTCACCTGGAAGCTAACGGCCAATCACGTGACGGAAGGTTGGAACTATTACATAACGAAAGTTGGCTGGGACCCTAATAAGCCGCTTAGCCGCGACCAATTGGAATCGAAGCCATTCTGCACTGTGGATGGCGGCAACAAGCAGCCTGCCATGTCCGTTACGCATAAATGCAATGTGCCGACAGACCGGACGGGGTATTACATTATTCTAGGGGTTTGGGAGATCGGGGACACGAACAACGCCTTTTATCAGGCAGTCGATGTGAATTTGAAACAAGGCGGCGGAACGACGACACCAGATCCGGGACCGACGGTGTTGCCGAACTTCCCGGCAAGCGTCTGGTGCTCCGGCCATACGGAGAGCAGCATAACGATGTCATGGACATCATCGACTGCTTCATCGGGTATTAAGGATTATGAAGTCAGCCGGGACGGCAAGGTACTCGGCACAACGACAAAAACCGAGTATACGGACAGCGGCTTGCTTGCCAATGCCAACTATTCGTATACGGTGGTAGCGGTGGATAACGCGGGCAATCGCTCAGCGGCTAGCGTGCCGGTATCGGCAAGCACTCTGCCAGCGGTCATTCCGGTGCCGGATACGCAAGCGCCATCGCGGCCGTCGGGATTGGCAGCCAGCAACGTAACCGAATCGGCAGCAACGCTAACATGGGCGGCGGCCACGGACAATATTGGCGTGACCAAATACGAGGTATATCGTGACGGCAAGCTGATTACCACTACGGCTTCCAGATCCTATGCGGACAGCGGGCTAAAAGCTTCCACGGCTTACTCTTATACCGTTGCTGCGCTCGATGCGGCTAATAACCGCTCCGCGGTTAGCGCCGCGATGGCGGTTACAACAAAGGCTGCGACAGTTACTCCTGCACCGGGAACAACCGCTGCATGGGATAGCGCGAAAACGTATTTAGCTGGCGACAAAGTCATGTATAACGGAATTGAGTATACAGCCGGTTGGTGGACGAAGGGCGAACAGCCGGATAACTCCGATGTGTGGAAGGCGGCTTCCACAGACGCCGTTCCGACTTGGAACAACGCAAAGGCCTACAATGGCGGCGACAAAGTCGTATATGAAGGGCATACGTACAAAGCGAAATGGTGGACAAAAGGAGAAATTCCGGGCAAAGCCGGAGTGTGGACGCTAATCGCATAATGCAAGCAAAGCAAACTCCATTCCTAGTCGGGATGGAGCAGATCATCTTAGAAACCCAGCGTTCTCAACGCATGGGTTTCTTTTTATATTCGGATTAAACGATTTAACGTGCCCAGTCCTGATAGCTTCTTTCTCTTTCCGCCTTCTGGCGCATCAGCTGCCGGTACTCCGTTGGCTGCATGTTCATCACTTCGCGAAAGGCGCGCGTAAAGCTTTTGTAGTTCTCATACCCGACCATGGTAGCCACCTCGACGATTTTATGCTCGGTTTCGGCTAGGAGCCGCCGCGCTTTATCCAGGCGCACATCGCGCAGATATTCGGCAAAGCCTTTGCCGATATTTTTTTTGAACAGGTTCGAGAAATAAGCGTAATTCAGCGATACGTGGTTGGATACCATCGCGAGGTCCAGCGGCTTATGATAACTCTCGTGTATATAGCGGATCGCTTCGTTTAAGTCCTGCGAGTTGCGGTAGCTGCACTTGTATTCGTAATAAAACTGGTTCAATCGAAGCAGTTGCTGCTGAAGTGCTTGAATATAATCGCGAATGCCCGGGTAGTCGAACAGATTACGCAGGCATTCCATATCCAGCGCCTCCTCACCCATGTAGGGGCGAATTACCCGCTCGTATTCCTCCAGCATCTGAACGACGGCTCGACATAGCTGCTGCGTGTAGCGGATGTGATAGCGTTGCAGCACATCTTTGTGAAAGAGCATGGAAACGCCTTGGGTGACCATGCCGCTATTTTTGTCGCCGATTAATTGGAACAGCGCATAAAGCTCTTCATAGGGGAGCTGCCACTGCTGCTCCAGGCGTTCAATGTGCACTTTCTGAATGCAGCGCTTATCGGGAAATAGATAACTGTGGCGATATAGCTCCAACACTTGCGTATAGCTGCCGGGAAGCTCCTTTAATCCATGCTGTGGTTCGGTCATAGCCACGACGGCATCAATCTGTCCTGCCTTAAGCGCGGCGGACAAAGCTCCCGTATCTACGGCTGCATCAACCGCGAGGATGAGGTACGGGCGATGCTGCAGGCATATACATCCTAAGCCGCCATACACGCGATAGGCAATGGATTCCATGCTATGGGCACTGCTGGCCCCCGGTTGGTTAATCCACTTCTCCTCGCGAAGCAGGCATAGACGGTAGTTGTTCCAAAGCTCTCGATTTTGCTGTTCGGTTTGAAGCACCCATGCTTCATCGCTGGCCGCGCCTTGCATAAACATGACGAGCTCTTTGCGGTCCGTCTCCTGAGCGCGGCGGGAGATATGCTCCATATTCAACGAGAGCGTCTGCCGTGTTAGTATCTCCTGCCATACATGCTCGATCGAAGCTTGCAGATCCTCTCGTTTCACAGGCTTGAGCAGATAACCCTTGGCTCCGAGTCCAATAGCTTTCTGGGCATAGGCAAAATCGCTGTAACCGCTAATGATCAGGAAATCCGCCTTGATGTGTTCTTGTTTGGTCTGCGCCATGAGCGCCAGTCCATCCATATCCGGCATCATAATATCAGTAATGACCAGCTGAATGCTGTGTAGACGCAATAGTTCCAGCGCCTCGATTCCGTTCGCGGCACAGTAAAGGTTGTCAAGCGGCAGAGGAAATTGGCTTATCATGGCTTGCAGGCCGTCTCGTATATGCTTTTGATCATCCACAATCAAAATATTAATCATGCCTACCACCCTCCAAGATTCACATTTTCCCAAGGCAAACGTATCGTTACGCACGTATAGGCACCTTGTACGCTTTCAATCCAAAGACCGCAGCCCTTGCCATAATGAAGCTGCAGCCGCTTATGGACGTTTTCCAAGCCGAGTCCATTCTTGCTGGCAACGATCGGCGTATCCGAGTCGTCTTGCAGCGCAGCTTGCAGGCTGGCTAGAATGTCTGGCTCGACACCTGCGCCGTCATCTCGGATCTCGATCAGCAGCACGCTGTCGTCCTCCACCGAAACGGTAATTTGAATATTAAAAGCGCTTCCCGGAGGCGCGGCGTGACGAACGGCATTTTCGACGATCGGCTGCATGCACATTTTCGGAATGGCGTATCGAAGCACCTCCGGAGGCAGTTCCGCCGTCAAAACAATACTGCCGCCCTCCATAAAGTTGATAAATCCAATATAGCTTTGGATGTTGGCAAGCTCCTCGCTAAGTGCGACGGTATCGCTGCGCCACTGCATGCTGTAGCGCAATTGCGAGCCTAATGATACGAGGGCGTCGGCGATGGCGGGCTGCCGCTGAACCTCCGCGTGCATACGGATGGATTCCAGCGCGTTATACAAGAAGTGCGAATTAATTTGCGAATGCAGCGAGTGCAGCTGCGCGTTTTTGGCAATTAACTGCTTATCTACGACCTGCGTCATGAGCGTCTTGATCTCATCCAGCATGTTGTTATAGCTGACGGCTACTTCGTCGATCTCATCGCCCGTTTCATTATCATCCAGACCAGTATGAATCTTCGCATCGAGTTGACCCTTGCGCACTTGGCGCATAGAGGTAATTACGCTGTCCAACCGGCGTAACATGCGCCGGGTCGTATGCGATACGAGCAGCATAATGAGCAGCAGCACGCACAAGGTAATCGCAACAACAAGCGCATACCAGCTGCGCGGGCCTTTCATTAGCTCCTCATGGGAGGCGATATCCACCACGTAAGCGTTGAGCGGCGCAATGTACCGGTACAGCGCGTAGTAGGTATGGTCCCCGAAAGTAACTTTGACGGGAATTTCCTGCTGCAGCACATCGAGCTGCCGATGGATATGGTCAATGATTTGGCCTAAGTCCTCGCCGGCGTTAAGAGCAAATTCATGCTCGGGATTGTATACGTACTTGGAAGGGTTGGTTCCGTCAACGACGACGGAAAAGAAGTCTCCTCCGCTCTCGTCCAGCATATCCCCAAAAACCTCGTTATGCTGAGCGCGAACTTCCATAATGGTCGGAAATTGCTGCTGTTGACCTTGAAGGCGCACCAGCCGATAGTAGGACAACGTATGATCGCCATCCTTAAAAGCAAATAAGCGGTATGCCGCTCCGCCTTCTTCCCGGAGGGTCACCCAGTAGTCCTGAGGCCAAAACTTGTCATAATGATAAATTTCGGGCCATATTTCATGCACGTTCGGATTATCGACATAAAAGCTGAGCTCGCTGATCATCTCATAGCTTTGGATAATGTTATGCATCTGTTCGTATTCATTTTGCCTGAACTTCACAAGACGAAGGCCATCCCCGCGCATATTGGAGTGAATAAAATCGACGAATGCTTTTTGCGTCAGCGCAGTCGAGGAAGCGTTTTCAAGCATCTCCATTCTGCTGCGCAACTGATCGTTTAACCGTGAAACATGGCTGCTTCCGGCGGTCATTGCGTCTTTGTACAGCTGGATTTCCTGCGTTCGTATAAATAAAAAAGATACCAAAATGGCAGGGATGGCAAACATCACGCTAAAGGCTAAAAACAGCTTTTGAGAGATGCGGGAATTGCGGTAAAGCTTTCTCATCTTGTTCAGCAKATCCTTCATTGAAAATGCCCTCCCCACCACTGTAATATACCATATATTACAAGGCGGCTGGTAGAAAACTAGGAATACCAGCCACCATGACGGTGGCTGGCATAATCCAGAAACGAGTATTATTATTCGGCCATTTTGGCTTTGCGAGCATCCAGCTCGGTCTGACGGTGTTCCACTACTTGGTCAAAACCGTAGCTTGTGCGGCGCTCAAGGAAGCTGTTGAAGACTTTGTCGAAGGCTGCTTCGTCTTTGGCGGTAATGAGCTCAGGCAGCGTTTCCTCCCAATTCTGAGAGATGCGCGCCCAAGCTACCGCGACATCGGAATCGCCCAGCGGATCCAAGCCTTTGTAGATGCCGCTGTCGATATCGGCCTGCGCGTTGGCGAAGTCCTCCATTTGCTTGATGACGGGAGCTTTCTCCGGTCTCCATTGGTTGACGATAACAGGGTTACGCATCATCCAGTACGTATCCAGAATGCCATAATCCTTCTCCATCTTCGCAATGTCGGTTTCAAGCAATTGCACCATTTCCGGCTTCAGCTTCGGATTGCCGCTTGCCGAGTCCCATGTCTCGCCTTCTTTGCCGAGGAATAGATCCTTTTGGCCTTCTTCGCTAGCTAGATAGCTCAAGAAACGGATGGCGCGTTCAGGATTTTTCGTCGACTTGCTGATCATCGTAACCATCCAGCCGTCCATGTTGCCTGGGAACAGCTTAGCGCTGTCGCCATTAGCGTTCTGCGGTCCATCGACTGCGATGTAGTAAGAATCCGGGTTTGCGCTCGCCGCCAGCATAGGGTTGACGGCCGTCATGCCGGTCCACTCGCGAACCATCATGAAATAACGTGCGTTGTTCGTTTTTTCCTCCACCTGCGTATCGGAATCGACTAGGAAATCGACATTAATGAGTCCGCGCTCGTAAGCGGTACGGAACGTTTTCAACCAAGCGATATAATCGGGATCGGTTAAGCGGTCGTATACTTTGCCGTCTTWCTCATGCGGAACGGCGAGCAGGTTTTGCAAATACTCGGTCATGCCGTAAGGGACATTCCCCTGCGCGAAGAAGGGACTAATCGGCTGGCCTTTATACTCAGAATACTTATCCTTTATGAGTTGCAGTGCATTCAGGAAGCCATCCGGCGTGCTCAAGTCTGGCTTACCCATTTCCTCGTACAGATCTTTCCGTACCAAAAAGGTTTGGTTGGCAGCCGTCATACCGGTTTCGTGCATCAGATTAGGACTGTAAGAATCGTTCGGCACGCCATACGTATTTCCGTTTGGTTGACGATACCACTTCAGCGTGCCGTCGCCCGCTACCTTGAAGAAGTAAGGATCGTACTGCTCGGCCAATTCATTCAAGGCGTATACGTGATCGCCTTCCCATAGCTTCTTGACAGCGCTTTCCCATGAGCCCATCGAGATCAGGTCCGGCAACTGACCGGAGGTCATCATCAGTGTAATTTGCTCGTTCGCTTCGCCGGAAGGCACTTCGATTTTCACGTTGACGCCTGTTTTCTCCGTTACATACTTGGAGGTCAAGCTTTCTCCCCAAGTGTGGCCATACCAGTTGGCGCCTACGAACCAAGTCAAATCGACAGGGCTGGTATCCAGCTGCCATGCGGGTACATTGGGATCCAGCGCGGCTTCGTCGGTCGCCGGTTGATTGGTGCTCGTGTTGTCCGCAGGCTGCGATGTCGGCGTATTTTCGTTATTCCCCCCGGAATTGGTACATGCGGCCATGATCAATGCCAAAATGATTGCCAGTGTTACGACCATCCCTTTTTTCATACGTAATCAACCCTTTCTTTTCGATAGCTGTATTTTTTCATCCTTTGATCGCGCCGATCATTACGCCTTTGACGAGATAGCGCTGAATAAAGGGGTAGAACACGAGAATAGGGAGCGTCGCCACCATCATGGATGCGAACTTGATGGAGTTGCCGGGCAGCCTTGCGCCGAATTGGGCCATCGCTTGCTGCTGCATGAAAGACATGGAGTTTTCTGCAACAATCTTGTACAGAAGCGTTTGCAACGGCAACTGGTCCTGCGAGCGGATATAAATGACCCCTTGGTAATAATCGTTCCAATGATAGACGGCTGAGAAAAGCGCTATGGTCGCAATAACGGCCATGCTGTTAGGCAATACGATACGGAACAGAACGCCGTAATCCGAAGCGCCGTCCACCTTCGCGGATTCCTCCAGGCTGTCGGGAATGGTGCGGAAGAAGCTCATAAATATAACCATATTGAAAAATGAATACATAGCAGGAATGATGAATACCCAAAAGCTATCATATAGGCCCAGCTTCGTCATGAGAAGAAACGTGGGAATCAGACCGCCGGAGAAGAGCATTGTAATTAAGGCAATCTTCATATACACCTTGCGGCCGATCAGATTGGACTTGCTTAATCCATAAGCTACTATAGCGGTAAACAATACATGAACCGCTGTTCCAATAACTGTGCGCAGCGTCGTAATGTAGAAACCGTTCATCATGCTTTTATCATTAAACACGACACTGTAACTGGCCAACGACATTTCCTTAGGGAACCAATTGACCGTGCCAAGCGTGGCTTGTTCCGGAGCATTAAGCGAGTTGATGAATACAAACCACATCGGATACAGCGTCGTAAAGCAAATCGCCAGCATCAGCAACGTATTGATAACCTCGAACAGTCCGATTTGTCGCAACCTTCTTCGTCTATCCATGTATTTGTCCCCCTCCCTTTAGAAAATGCTGTCGCCGGTTAGTTTTTTGGATGTGTAATTGGCTAGCAACAATAGCCCCAGCGCAACGATAGAGCGGACAAACAGGACGGCTGTCGAGAAGGAATGACGTCCGGATACTAAACCCATGTTATAAATGTACAAGTCCAGGCTCTCTGCCATCTTCATGTTCATGTTGTTCTTAAGCATAAAGATTTGCTCGAAGTTGCTGCCGAGTATGCCGCTGACAGCGAGAATGAACAATATGGCGATGGTAGGGCGTATGCTCTGTACGGTAATATGCCACATCCGCTGCCAGCGGTTTGCGCCGTCCAGCTCCGCCGCTTCGTACAGTCCCGGGTCAATGCCGGCTATGGCAGCAATGTAGATGATAGCACTCCAGCCGGTTTCCTTCAGCGTGTCGGAGAAATAGGTAATCCACCAGAAGTACTTCGGATCGCTATTGAACAGGATTTCGCGATCCTGCAATCCCAGTGCCAGCATAAGCTGGTTGATAACGCCGCCCTCGCCCAGCCAATTGAGCATGATGCCGCCAAATATCGTCCAGGCAATAAAGTGCGGCAGGTACGATATGGTTTGTACGGTACGCTTAAACCGAATATTGCGTATCTCATTAAGCATTAGAGCAAATAGAATCGGGATGGGAAAGCCGAGCAGCAGCTTGATGGCGCTCATCCCGAGCGTATTGCGGATCGAGCGCCAAAAGCGGTCATCCGTCATAAAATCCTCGAAATGTTTTAGCCCGACAAAGGGTGATTGGAGCATAGGCTTCGCGATGCTGAAGTCCATAAAGGCGATAATGAGCCAAAACATCGGGATATAACAAAAGATTACCATCCAGACAATGCCTGGAATGACCATGCTTTGCAATTGCCACTGCCGAAAAAACGTTTTCATTTCTCTTTAGCCTCCTTTCATTTCCATCGTAAGAAATTGGGCATAGGAAAAAAAGGCCACCATTTTTGACCCTATCCCATTATTTTAGGTTTGTTTGACCGGGCGCTAAAATTCAGTATGCTGTGGTTAAATGGGAGGAGTGTGCAAAGGATGAACAAGTTAATATGGCACCAAGATTTTGCGAACGGCAATGCCGATTTAATCGCATGGAATATTCGCCTTGGCAACGATTTGCTCGATAATGATGGCAATCCTATCATGCCGGGGTGGGGGAACGGGGAACAGCAGTTTTATACGGATCATGCTAGTAACCTATATATCGATGAATACGGCTTAAACCTGTGCGCGCGCCGAGAAGACATTGAGTCGGACGGGCGGTCATTTGCGTATACCTCGGCTCGATTGGACACGAAGGATCATCATTCCTATTGTTACGGTAAGCTGGTCGTGCGGGCGAAGCTGCCTGTCGGTCAAGGGCTATGGCCAGCTATTTGGCTGCTTCCGCAGCACCAGGCTTACGGCCCATGGCCTGCATCCGGGGAGATCGATATCATGGAGGCCAAAGGCCGTCTGCCCGGCCAAGTATCCGGAACGCTGCATTACGGGAAGGATTGGGACCATAAAGTTGTCGAAGAGTTCTCCTATCAGCTCCAAAACGGAACAATCAACGAATTCCGAGATTACGCGCTGGAATGGAATGCCGTTTCAATCCGGTGGCTGGTCGACGGACATTGCTACGCGGAGCGACGACAGGAGCCGGGCGTTATGCCTTTCGACGAGCCGTTTTATGTGTTGCTCAATCTTGCCGTGGGCGGCTGGTATGACCAGGTGGCGGTGGATGAAGAAGCGCTGCCGGCGGTCATGACGATAGCGGGGATTTGGTTGTACGAAAGCTAATGAATTAAGTTATTGATTACGGTGGAGAACCAAATAAAAAATTGAATCCAGGACGCTTGTCACGAAGCGTTGTGGATTTTTTGCTTTGTTTGTGATAGGGTGCTGCAATATGAGGAAAGAGGGGGCAAAGATACGAATGAATCCGGTAAAAGTGATGCTTGTGGACGATGAGGTGCTCGCGATCGAGCATATGCGCAAGCTGATCTCTTGGCAGAGTCTCGGCTATGAGATCATTTGCGAGACGAGCAAGCCTTCTCAGGTCATTCGATTGGCGCGGGAATACCGTCCCGACTTAGTCATCATGGATATTGTCATGCCCGGAATGGACGGGCTCGCGCTTAGCAGGGATCTGCTCGCTGAGGGGATCGTCCTGAAGATCGTGCTGCTCACGTCTTATAAGGAATTCGAGTACGCGAAAGAAGCTTTAAAGCTGGGCGTATCAAATTATTGGGTCAAGCATGAGATGAATGCGGACGTGGTCAGACGCGAGCTCGGGGGACTAAGAGAAGAAATCGAGGCCGCTAGGCGACTTAGAAAAAACGACCGGGGTAAGCTGCTCATCGACTGGCTGGGCGGTCGCCCCATGTCGGACGAGCAGTGGAAGACGGCAACGGCCGGCCTCGGCGAGCAGTTCGATCGGCTGCATTTGCTAGTGCTGGAGATCGATCGGAACATTCCGCTGTTGCCAGACATAATGCCGGACGCCCCCGGATTCCCGGCTGAATGGCCGGACGAGGGAAATGCGGACCTATTGGTGTCCGTGCGGTTTCTCGAGAGCAACTTTGTTTTGATATACGGGGATCATAGAAGCAGGGGAGAAAATAAGATGCGGGAGCTGCTGGAGGAGAAGGCAGTGGAAGCTAGACGGACGATGGAGCAATTGACCGGTCATCCCGTGTCAATGGCGACAGCGTACGGCCTACTGAACCGGGCGGACGTGCCGGAGAAGCTGTCTGAAGCGTTGCAGTGGCTGACGCAGGCGATCTTCTACGGCCCGCGTCATCTATTCCGATTAAACGATCTTCGGCGTGAAGAAGCGAAGGTGCGCTCGCAATGGGATTGGAGCGACAGCTTAGCGAAGGTGAGAGAGCTGTTGGGGGACAAAAGATACGAGGACACGGCCAAGGAGGTGTCGGCTATGTTCGCGGAAGCTTCAGAAGCTAAGGATGCAAGCGGCTTAGCCGATCTATGCAAGCAATTGGCAGCAGTATTGAATCGCAGTCGACTAGCAAGCGGACTGCCGTCCCTAGCGGAGGCTTGGATAGTCGGTGCTCACGAGGCGGTTGATTGGAGTTCGCTGACGGGCATTCAAGCTTGGATCCTGTCGGAGGTTAACGCGATTGCAGCCGCGGAATCCGGGCAACCCGCAGTATCCCGCAAAGTCCGCCAGGCGCTGGAGCATATGGAGAAGCATTACGGCGATCCCGATCTTGACGCGGATGCGATCGCGCGCCAGCTTGGGATCAGTCGGGATCACTTCCGCCATTTATTCAAGGATGAGACCGGGAAGACGATACTCGACCGGCTCACGGATATTCGGATGGACAAAGCCAAGCAGCTGCTGGACGAAGGCAGTCTCAAGGTATATGAGATCGCCGACCGGGTTGGTTTCCGCAATGGACAATATTTCAGCCAAGTGTTTCGCAAGGCGACGGGCATGACCCCGCTCGAATACATGGAGAAGCGCAGGTGATCGAATAATGCGCATGAAGATACGCACCAAGATTATAGCAAGCACTGTGCTCGTCGTTTCTTTCTCGCTTATCCTTAGCGGTTTCTTCATCTATGATTACGCTAAGGATATTATCCGCGAGCAATCGATCAAGGATAGTCGGACGAAGCTGGCGCAGGCTTCGTTCCAGCTTAAGAAAATCCAAGAACAGGTCATGAAGACGGCGGAGTACATCGTATCCGACGAAGAGCTGACCAAGTTGATCTACGCACCGGCGAGCGAGGATATCGAGGAAAATTATTTCCGCAAGCAAGCGGTGCAGGAGAAGCTCGGACGGTTCGTGGCGCTCAGCAATTTCATCTTGAACGTCGTGATCGCGCCGCCGAATCGTGACACCTACTCGAATTTCAGTGGTTACGAAGAATATTTCTCCGAGTACCTGAAGAAAGACTGGTTCGTGAAAATAAAAGAATCGCGTGCCGGATACAGTGAGCCGCATCCTTTCTTCTTCATCAGCGGTAACAGGCAGGTGTTCAGCTATGTGCTCAAGTACCGTCCGATTGGACAAGACGAGATCGAGGATAGCTATCTTGTCATCGACATCGCCTACTCCGAGCTGGCGAACGTCTTTTTGCAAAGCTCCCGTGACTTCGAGCAGATCGAGCTGTACAGCGGATCGGATGCGTTGCTGCTTGCCGCAAATGATACGCTATCGGACTCGGACCGGACGTTTATGGCCGAAGCTCTGCATTCCGGCGGATCGTTCGCGGAAGATGACCGGAGAATCGTGTTGACCGATGATGCGATGAGCCAAGGGTGGAAACAAGCGGCCTTGCTGTCCAAGAATAAGCTATTCGAGAAAATCAACCGCGTATTCTTTTTCTATATCATCATTATTATTACCGGTATTATCGTGACGCTCATTGTCATGCTTCCTATTATCGTCAGCCTGACGAAGCCGCTGATCCGGCTGACCAACGCGATGAAGCGGGTGGCTGTCGGGGATCTAGGGACCAGTGTTCAAATCCGTAGCGGTGATGAACTGGAAATTCTAGGGACAGGCTTTAATCGAATGGTCGAAGACCTGAAGAGCCTGATGGAAACCTCTGTGCGCAACGAGGCCATGAAACGGCAAATGCAGATTGACCTTCTGATGGCTCAGATCAATCCGCATTTCCTGTATAACTCCTTGAACACGGTCATTTACTTGTCCCATGCCAATCGGGGGGCAGAGGCGGCGGAAGTGACGCAGGCGCTGATCTCGCTCTTGCAGAATACGATCAAGACAGGGGAAGGAACCATGCGCGGGCCTCTGTCGGAAGAAAAGCGGATCGTCGACCAATACGCAATCATTCAGCATACCCGGTATCCGGGACGATTCCGTCTCGTCTGGGAGGTAGATGAAGCATTGCTCGACCGATCGGTTCCCCGGATGGCGCTGCAGCCGCTCGTCGAGAACGCAATCGTTCACGGTATCATCCCTTCGGATCGAGAGGAAGGCATGATCGTCATTCGAGCTTACCGAGCGGGCGAACAGCTCTGCCTGGAGGTTGAAGACGACGGCCAAGGGATGATCGTGCCTGAGGATGGGTGGAAAATGCGTGCCGAAGGGCCGGGGCATACGAGAGGAATAGGCTTGTCCAACATACAAGAGCGTCTGAACTCGCATTTCGGTGCTTCCGCACGCCTTGAAGTGTTCAGCGAACAGGGACGGGGTACGCTTGTACGGATACGGCTGCCCATGGACAATCGGGATGGGAAATCGAATTGATCGCCGGATTTTATACAAAATCGCCGTTTTGACCGATTACCGTCTGGCAGGGGCTTGGGGTACGATAACGGTGAAAGCACTTACAACATTTTTTATTGGGGGGACTCACCATCGTGAACAACAATAAGCTAGCCAAATGGGTGTGCGGTTTCGTATCGCTGCTTATGCTGACCGGAATGCTCGCAGCCTGCGGCGGCAACAACAATAAGGGCAACGAAGCATCTCCGCCGGCTACGGAGAATACGGATCCGACGCAGCTTAGCGGAACCGTTAAAGTGTGGGATTGGGACGAAGCGTTCCAGAAGGGCATGATCGCCGAATTCAACAAAAAATATCCGAATATCAAAGTCRAAGTAACTGTCGTTAATCCTAACGATTACCTGCAGAAGCTTCAGAGCGGTATCGCTTCGGGTGCCGACGTACCGGACGTTATTCTTGGCGAGTCGGCCTACCGCGGCAAGCTGTTCGACCTTGGCGTTCTCGATAACCTAGAGGCGGCGCCGTACAACTTCGATAAGAGCTCGATTATCGATTATGTCGTGCCATACGTCTCCAATGCGAAGGGCGAAGTCATCGCCGTGGATCAATCGCTTACGCCTGCGGGGTTCGCTTACCGGAGGGATCTGGCAAAACAATATTGGGGTACGGACGATCCGGCCGAAATCGAGAAATTGATCTCTACATGGGATGACTTCATCGCTAAAGGCAAAGAACTGAAGGACAAGAGCGCCGGCAAGGTGCTGATGTTCCCAGGTCTGGGAGATGCCTATATTGCCTTGAAAGGTCAGAACTTCGTTTCCTACGTTAACGGCAACGAGATTGATCTGACGAGCAAGCTGCAAGGACCGTTGAATAAGCTGTTCGAGATGCGCGACGCCGGCATTCTCGGCAAGAACGAATTGTGGACGCCGGCTTGGTCTGCTTCCATGGCGAAGGGCGAGTTCATGTTCTATCCGATGGCGCCATGGGGAGCGAAATGGCATATCTCTGCTAACGATCCGGACGGTTCCGGCCGTTGGGGTCTCGTGAAAGCGCCGGAAGGCGGATTCACGCGCGGCGGAACGGCAATCGGCATCTACAAAGACAGCAAAGCCAAGGAAGCCGCGTGGGCGTTCATTCAGTTCGCATACTTGTCCGACGAAGGCTCTGCTTATAACTTCAAGACGTTCGGCAACATGACCAGCACGAAGTCGTTCTACGAAACCCAAAAAGCGCTTATCGACGCGCCGGGACCTTACGACGAGTTCTTCGGCGGACAGAACCTCGCGAAATATTTCGTCGAGAACATCGTTCCGGATATGAAAGGCGAGGCGCAGTCCAAGTACGATTCCGTCGTGGATTCCGTGTTCAACGCTCTGTACCCGCTGTGGATGAAGGACGGATCGGTTACCGCCGATTCCGCGCTGGAGAAGTTCATTCAGGAAACGAAAAACAAAGCGTCTGACGCGAGCGTCAAGTAAATATCGGGAAAACGAGGGATGATCGTGAAAGCGGAACGCATGAACACAGCTTCCGCCGCATCCAGCAAACGCAGATGGGGGCCACGTATGTGGCCCTATATTTTCGCTCTGCCGTTCGTGCTGACCTATGCGGCGTTTCAATTGTATCCAGTTATCTACTCTTTCGTGCTCAGTCTGCATGACTGGAACGGCATAGGCGACAAAACGTTTATCGGCTTCAAAAACTATGTACAGCTTTGGACGAACGATCCGTTGTTCATTAAGTCCTTGTGGAACACGCTGCTCATGATGCTTATGTTCATACCGCTGACCTTGATTGTGGGGCTCACGCTGGCTTATTGGACATTCCATCTGACGCGAGGCAAGAGGTTCTTCCAGACGATCAACGTGCTGCCTTATATCACGACACCGGTAGCGATTGGCTTTATTTTCTCATACCTGTTCGATTGGCAGACGGGTCTCGTAAATCTGCTTCTGACGAAGTTCAACCTATTGGAAGAAGGTTTCTACTGGCTTCAGGATCCGTGGGGATCCAGGGCGATTATCGCTCTTATGGTAATATGGCGCAATCTCGGCTATTTCATGATTATTTTCATGGCCGGTATGACGGTCATACCGCAAGACGTATACGAAGCGGCCAAGGTCGATGGTTCTACGGGGCTGCATACGTTCCGTAAAATTACGATGCCTTTGCTGCGCAATATTATCGTGTTTCTCGTCGTCACGTCCGTCATCGGCGGATTGCAATTGTTCGACGAACCGAAGCTGCTATACGGCGGATGGTCGGGCTCCGCACAAGTGGGCGGTCCTGATAATACGGCTCTTACAATGATTTGGAAATTCGTGGATGAATCATTCATTTCTAATACGCGTTTCGGCTACGCTTCTGCGATTGCCTACTCGCTGTTCATGTTGATTGTTCTTTTCTCTATACTAAGCTATCGATTGACGGCACCGAAGGAGGATAAACGATGAAAGCGGTCATGTGGTTCTTCCTGGTCGTCATTTCTCTGCTCTCGCTATTCCCGTTCTATATCATGATCGTCATGGGGACGCATTACAACGAGGATCTGTTCAAGGGGATTCCTATTCTTCCGGGCAATCATTTGGGAGAGAACCTGAAGACCGTACTCCAGGCGGACTTCCTTCACGTCTACGGGAATAGCTTAATCGTATCCGTTGCTTCCGTCGTTCTGGCAACGCTGACCAGCACGTTGATCGGCTACGCGGTAGCGAAGTTCGAATTCCGCGGTCGTAAATGGCTTCAGACGTTCGTTATTATTACGATGATGGTGCCGACCCAAGTCGGATTGATCGGCTATATCATTGAGATGAGACATCTCGGCGTCGGAAATACGCTTTGGCCCGTCATTCTCGTCTGGGCGGCGTTCCCGTTCGGGGCGTTCTTCATGATCCAGTTCATGCGCGACTCGATCCCAAACGATTTGCTGGAATGCGCGCGCATTGACGGCTGCTCAGAGCCGGGCATCTTCTTCCGGGTCGTGATGCCGATCATGAAGCCTGGGCTCGCAACGCTCGCAATCTTGGTGTTCCTGTGGTCATGGAATAACTATTTGCTGCCTCTCGTCACGATCAATAAGTCCGAGTGGTATACGCTTCCGATCTTTATCTCGAACTTGGGCATCGTGCACCGTACCGACTATGCGGCGCGGATGACCGCTTTGACGATGACGACGGTTCCCGTATTGATTCTGTTCATTCTCGGTTCAAAGACGTTCATGAAAGGGCTGACGGCTGGCGCGGTCAAAGGCTAATGAAAGTGGGGGGGCGAAAGCCGCCTCCTTTTTTTTTGCTTCTAGACCCATGCACATCGTTAGACTGCCAAAAAGTCGTCTTAACCTTGAATTACGACCGCTTAGAGTAAAAGCGTTTCTAAATCTTAACCTGCCGATTAGATTAATGTATGAAAAGTACATGAAGCGAAAGGTGGTCCATATGAAGATAGCCATTAGAGTATTGATTGGTGTAGTCCTCTTGGTTGCGATTGGGTTTGGAGTATTAGCCATTATGAATAGGCCGATATCCAAAGAGGCCTTTAATGAAAAAATCGAGAAGCACTTAACCAAAGTACTGGAGAAAAACGATTCGTTATCCAGCGTGCTTTTGACCATTTCCTCCGGTCAAACGGGCTACTCGGAACAATTTGCCGTCGGTACTAAAAATCACAGCTCAGATCAGCCCGTTCAAGCCGATAGTCATTATCATTCAGCTAGCGTCGGCAAAACGATGTTAGCTGCTGTCTATGGCACCCTAGTTGACGACGGGAAAATCAACTATGACGATAAAATCAATACTTGGCTGGGTGATGACATCCTTAAAGGATTATTCGTGATAGACCGCATAGATTATAGCGATCAGGTAACAGTGAGACACTTGCTGAGTCATACATCAGGCGTTGGCGATTATTTCGAAGGTCCGGTCAGAAGCGGGAAGCCTATCTTAGAAATGATAAGATCTAATCCTGATCTTTCGTTTACTCCAATAGATTTGATTGCGTTCACTAGAGAAAACCAGGAGCCTGTCGGACGACCGGGACAACAATTTTATTATTCGGATACGGGCTATATTCTGCTTGGACTTATTTTGGAGACAATCGAGGGTAAACCTTATTCGGCAATTTTAGAAGAAACCATATTTGAGCCTTTGGGCATGGATGATAGCTATTTAATGTTTTATAACGATGAACCGGCCGATATTGTTGGGATTTATTTGGATGATATTGACTTAAGCGAGAAGAACGCATTGTCGGTTGACTGGGCAGGCGGCGGTGTCGTTACGACTATGGATGATCTGTTCGTGTTCATGAGAGCTTTAGAAAATGGCGATTTACTGTCTGATGAAGTGTACGGACAGATGACTGCCTTCAATCATCGTTATGAAAAGGGTATTTATTACGGTATGGGCATGATGTATTTCGACTTTAGCGAGTTATCATTTCTGCTAGGCACCATGACAGATGTGTATGGAGGTGTCGGAGCTACAGGAACGTATGTATTATACGACAAAGAAAAGGACACCTTTTTTATTGCTAATTTTGGCTCGCTTGATTTTGCGCAAAAAGGTATAGAAGAATTGGTAAAAATAAGAATGATTTATGATAGGATGATAGTTGAGTAAACAATTCAAAAGCTGTCATTAGGAGACACAGGATGGTTCAACTATTGTGTTCAAATAAAGTGTATGAAAAGTTGAAACAAGAATTATCCAAATACCAAATCGACATTATCCATGACAGTGATTTGGTACTCGTTGAACAAGGCTATGATATACCAAGCGGAAAGACTAGTGTTGTTTTCGATGCCATTGATTATATGGATGTTGTTAAGCTTTTGGTCTCCGGCGTACGAGAAGATATCCATTTGACGAATACTCTTACAGGCTTTAGCGAAAATAAATATGCGGTTATAGAACCAAGGGATGTTTTATATGTAGAAGCGGGTGCTGATGGTCTGATGGCCTATACAAGGTCTAATCGTTACAGTATCAAGGAAACGTTGCAGTATTATGAGAACATGTGGGCAGTGAAAGGATTTATACGAATCAACAAATCTCAGCTCATTAATTTGCTGCACGTCAAAGAAATTATCCCTTGGTTTAACTCCAGATACGTTCTTCGAATGGATAATAACGCTGAGCTGGAAGTATCAAAAATGTTCTCAAAAAAGCTTAGAAACACACTCAAAATATAGGAGAACCAAGATGGAGAAAATTAATTTAGAAAATATTATAAAGTCCTTTTTTCTTGGTCTCTTCATCGGCGGTATACTGCTGTTTTATGACCGCGCGGATATGCTATTTTCTTATAAAGTTTTGGCGGTATTGGCTAGCGGAAGCATAGGTTTTATTATTGGTTTTATAACAGAGTGGGTGACCTCCATACTCCCCATCAGCATGGCGAAAGTTCGAACCTACTTCTTTATTAACAACTTGATTGCATTAATCGTTACGACATTCATTATGGGATCTTTAATCATGATCACAAGTGATGAAGTAGAGAATAAGGCGCAATTCATGCCCATATTGTTGACCGTTCTTGGCATTATATGTATAGCAAACCTATTTGACTATATGATGTATCGACGCGCTCAAGCTAAATTGAAAACCTATAAGGCGTTGATTAAAGATAAATAAGCGATGTCTCTGAACCGAAAAGCGCTTCAACATTTGTTTTGCCAAGGAAAAAACTACTGACCGTAGCTGTCAGTGGTTTTTTTGTATGCTTATGGTGCTCAAGCCAATAATGGAATGGAGGAATGAAAAATGTTTGTAAGAGTAGAAGATTTTGCGACRGAGTGGACTAGCGAGGCCGAATTAACCGCTAGCGTGCTGGATGTACTTACAGATGATTCGCTAGGACAGGAGGTTATTGAAGGTCGACGCACGCTTGGACAAATTGCCTGGCATCTGGTTCGTTCGCTGCACTTCATGACAACGTTGGGGCTGAAGTTCGATGCTCCCTCCGGAGGCGAAGAGGCTCCGACTACCGCTGCGATTATAGCCTCGGAGTACCGGCGGATTAGCAACGATCTGCTGCATGCGGTTCGAACGCAGTGGAATGACGAAACGTTGCGCGAATCGGTTATGATTTACGAGGAAGCTTGGCCTAACGGAAGCTCCCTTCGTTATACGCTCATGCACCAATCGCATCATCGCGGACAAATGACCGTTCTCATGCGCCAGGCCGGTCTTCAATTGCCTGATGTCTACGGCCCGACTTACGATTCTTGGATCGAGAAAGGGATAGCTCCCTTAATCTAAATTCATTACAATGAAACTATTGGAAGTGACAGGTTATATCGTTCTATTAAAAAATGTCTTAGGGAGTGAAGAACGGCATGTCCAAAGCGGATAATATGCTGTCCATTCTATGGCTGCTTCGCTCAGGAAAGCGAGTGACGGCGCAACAGCTGGCGGACAATTTGGAGATTCATGTTCGCACCGTATACCGATGCATTGATTCACTGTGCGCGAGCGGAGCCCCGATTATTGCCGACTCCGGCCCGAACGGAGGTTACCGGCTGCTGGGCGAATTCGTCGATTCCCCGCTGCTCTTCGATAACGAAGAGCAGAAGGCGCTCGTGCACGCGTCCATATTCGCCCGGGAAGCGGGTTATCCGTTCACGGACGCGCTAACCCGCGCGGTCGATAAGCTGAAGCGATACACCAATGATGAGCAGCTCGAATGGATTAACAGGCATAGTGATGGGCTTGCCGTCATCCAGACACCTACAGACTCGAGAGAGCTTGAGTTGCTTCAACGGTTAGAGGAGGCTGCAGCCCGAGGAGAGTCCCTGAATATGGACTATGCCAAAGGACCTGAGCTTAGTCCCAGCAATCGAGTCATCGATCCCTATGGCATCGTGCATTGGAAAGGGATATGGTATGTTGTTGGATTTTGCCGTCTACGTCAAGAGATCCGCAGCTTCCGCGTGGATCGGATCGTTCGTCTGGAAGCGACGGATACCCGCTTTGAACGTCCGGCCGCTTTTTCCGCAAGGGATTTCCTCTTGCGATCTTTGCTCCCGGATTCGCTCGACGCCGAGACGCTAGTCCGTGTAAGACTCCAGGGACACGAACACGCTATTAACGAGCTATGCAAGCATTGGCTATTCGGGCATGCGCTAATCGAACGAAGGCAGCCCGGTGAAGCCCTCTTTAAGCTAGGGGAGCTGTCGCTGAAGACATACGTGCCGTATTTCCTTCTTCCGTACGGGAGGTCTCTAGAAATACTTGAACCGCAAATGCTAATCGACAGAATGGCCGAGGTCAGTCTCGAAATGTACAAGCACTACGAAGCGATGCAAATAAAAATAGWGGATAAGAAAGGATGAAGAAATGAGATGAACAAGTTTACTTTGCTCGGAAAATTAACGGCTCACCCTGGGAAACGGGACGAACTCGTAGCATTATTGTTGGAAGCTTCGAGTAGCCTCGATCATATGGAGGGCTGCGAGCTTTATATTATCAATGAATCCGTAGATGATCCCGATGCGATCTGGGTCACTGAGCTGTGGCGCGATGCCGAGGCTCATGCCGACTCTCTCAAGAACGAAGAAGTACTGGCTGTTATTCAGCGAGCACGGCCTTTAATTGCAGGCGTCGAGCCGGTTCGACTCCGTCCCGTTGGCGGTAAGGGATTGGGCATATAACGGCCTGACGAATAGGTCTTGCTAAATGGATAGCCTGGCCTTTAACTGTTATAGTGATACAGAGAACCTTACCGTGTAAGTAAGGCGAAATGCTAAGGGCAGAGCGGGGGCGTGGCATGAACATCGATGATTTGATTGCTCTATGGAATCATGTGAACTGCAAAGTCATAGATATTCGTCGTATCACGGTTAAAGCAGGCGAATCTATACGCTCTTATCATGTACCCTCAAGTTTGTTTCTTATGTCGATTCGAGGGAATGCCACCGTTAATCTGGGAACGGAATTTCATCGCATGCAGCGCTTTACAGTGCTTCATGCAGGTAAAGGCGCTGTTCTCGACCTGGTCGCGGGCAGCGAGGGCCTGGATTACTATAGCGTTTATTATAAAGGCAGTATACATCCCCCAGTACCAACAGAGCTCACCGCGCTATTCGAGCAGGGTCGCCTCTTTGATCATTCATACAGTATGATGCCGGACAATCCAATTGAACTGCACCGTACAATGAGCCAAATGCTTAAGGAATGGAACAAACAGCAGCCGCTTGTTCGTTTGCGCGTTCGAACTTTACTCTATCAGTTTGTACATGAGCTGCTACATCAAATGAAGGCTCAAGGTTTAGGCTCGGTTAAGCGTGATCTGGCCGCCCAGATCGCCGCCATCATCCATAAACATTATGCGGATCCCATATCGCTGGATTCACTATCTGAAAGTCTGAACTACAGCGTTGCCCATTTATCTTCCTACTTCAAAGTCCGTACAGGGCTTAGTCCGATTGATTATTTGATCAAGGTGCGCATCGATAAAGCTGCTTCACTGCTGCTTGAAACGGATGCTACGCTGAAGGAGATAGCAGTTGGCGTCGGCTATCAAGACCCGAGCTATTTGAGCAGACTGTTCAAAAAGCACAAAGGCGTGTCCCCCATACGCTATAGAGACGTGTATGCCGAGAAGAAGAAACTAGAAGATTGTCCTTCCATAACCATGGAATCCTCCATTGTCCTCCAAGAACCAGTTAACTATACTGATATTATTGATAATCATTATCAGTATAATGGTAACGGAGAGGAAGATTTATTCATGTTTAAACATTCACGGGCTGCGCTGGCATCGGCACTGTTAAGCCTCATTTTGTTGCTAAGCGCATGCGGCACGAATGGCAATTCGGAGACAGCGACATCGCAGCCGCCAAGTCCAAGCGATACGCCGGCCGTTTCAGAGCAGCCGCAGACCAAAGTCGTTAACACGGTTAACGGTGATGTAGAAGTGCCCACTCAGCCCAAACGAATTGTGGCAGGAGAATATCTGGGCAGCTTGATTGCGCTTGGCATTACGCCTATCGGAACATCCGATCATCATATTAAAAATCCTTATTTCAATCAATATTTGAAAGACGTTGAGAATATAGGGGAAGGCAATGGCAACGTAGAGAAAATCTTGTCGCTTGAACCGGATTTGATTATTATGGATGATTTCTATCCGGAGCTGAATGAACAGATGGCGAAAATTGCCCCTACTGTCGTCATTCCGTACGCTTCTCTAAAAACGGTACACGAGGAGGTCGCTTATTTCGGCGAGCTGCTTGGCCAAGAAGACAAGGCGAAAGACTGGCTCGCCGAGTACGACAGCCGTATCGCTACTGCCAAGGAGAACGTATTAAAGGTTGTTCCAGCAGAAAGTACGTTTTCGGTTATTGAAACAAGCGATAAAGACATCATGGCCGTTGGAACGGACTTCGGCAAGGGCGGTCAGCCGATATATAATGGATTCGGATTCAAGCCTCCCGCCGAAATCGCTGCCGAGATGGCCGACCCGGGTTGGGCTTCCATCTCTGCGGAAGTATTGCCGAAGTATGCGGGTGATTATATTATTCTGACCTCCGATTCCAAAACGTTGGATCAATTCAAGGCCGACCCGATCTGGGGCACGCTTCCTGCAGTCAAAAACGATCGTGTTTTTTTATGGACAAGCGATCGTTCCAACTACTGGGATCCGATTGCTATTCTGAGTCAGACGGAAGAGTTGGCTGCCTGGCTGACAAACCTCTAACAAGATAAAGACACCCGATCGGGTGTCTTTTCTTTTACATCGGCACTATTTACTCCGTGGTAAATCCTGTTAAACTAAGCTGAGAGAACAAATAGAAGGGAAAATCAATGATGGAAAATACACAATTAAAGATACACGCTCTATCGGATATCAATCATTTAAAGGTTCACGGCCGAACAACGGGAAATGTCGCTCCCTTAACGTTGTTCTGGACGGGAAGCGGGATTGAGCTAAATGCAACAGGCTCTGAGCTATGGATTGAATTCGAGGTTGCCTATAATCATTACGAGCCTTGGATAAGCATCTTAATTAACGGTGTTCCCGTAAGCAGACAAATGTTAACCGCCGGAAGGTACTGGGTTTGCTTATTCAGGCGCATGAATGAAAGCGCTTCAAAAAATGTGCGTGTCGTTAAAGATGTGCAGGCGATGGGCGCAGATCCAGGCTGCTCGATGCAGATTCATGCCGTGAAGGGCAACGGTGAATTTATGCCTGTCCCGAACAGGCCCTATAAGCTTGAGTTCATTGGAGACAGCATTACTTCGGGTGAAGGAGCTATTGGGGCGAAAGCGGAAAGCGACTGGATTCCGATGTGGTTCAGCGCAATCAACAATTACAGCACGATTACCGCAGAAGCTTTAAATGCCGAATATCGAATCCTTTCCCAAAGCGGATGGGGCGTGCTGTCAAGCTGGGATAACAATCCGCGAGCGAATATCCCCGATTATTATGAACAGGTTTGCGGACTTCTTACCGGAGCGAAAAATGAAGCGCTAGGCGCATTTGAGAAAAATGATTTTGATGCTTGGCAGCCGGATGTCGTGGTCGTCAATCTAGGAACAAATGATGGCGGGGCTTTTCGTTCGCCGGAATGGCGAGACGAGTCTACGGGGGAAACGTTCAAACAGCGGCTAAATGAAGACGGCAGTTACATGGAAGAGGACATTAGGGCCTTTGAACGGGCTGCTGAGCACTTCCTCGTTAAAGTTAGAAAATATAATAATCACGCACATATCGTTTGGGCATACGGGATGTTAGGCATACCAATGATGCCCGCAATCTGCCGCGCTGTGGATACTTACGTCAAGGAAACGGGAGATCGAAAGGTGTCGGTGTTCCAGCTTCCGATTATGACGGATGAAACCGTAGGCGCAAGAAACCACCCAGGCTTATTAGCCCATCAACATGCGGCAAAGGCGTTGACGGAGTATATCAAGACAATTTTGTCGGAAAGTTAGACGGTGGTCAGGTTGGTCTCCGGCTCTGCTCGGTCAACCGCAAGCGATACTCGGTTGGCGAGCAGCTCACTTCCTTGCGGAAAGCTTTGGCGAAATGATTCGTATCCGGAAAACCCACCTGCTCGGCAACCTCCTTGATGCTTAAGCGGGTTGTGCCGAGCAGTGTTCTGGCGTGCTGCATCCGTTTGCGGTTCAAATATTTCAGCGGCGATACGGCAAAATGTTTATTGAAATAACGTACAAGATAATTCGGATGCAAATGGACATGCTTCGAGATTTGATCCAGCGTCAAAGCTTCGGATAGGTTGGCCTCGATGAACGCCTCAATTTGCCGGAGCCGTTCGATTTCATCACGGCGTCCCGGCACGATGCGGAGCTGCGGATTTGACTCCAACAAGAAGAAGGCGATAATCTCCAGCAGCACAGCCTTCTCGCGAACGCGCGCCAGCCATCCGCTATCGCCGTGGAGCGCTGCCAGTTCCCCGAACAAGGCAGACAGCTCGTCCCTCCGGTCCGGAGGCACCGTCAATAAATGAGGCACGTCGACCCATTGGAACAGATCGAGTCCGCCCATCGTCGCCGTGAAATGGCACCAATATTTTTTGTACGGCCGATCGCTCACCGCGGAATAAGACTGCAGGACATGTGCAGGCATATGACATAATTGGCCGGCAACCGGGCTATACGCTTGACCATCGATCTGGAGCCGGCCTTCTCCGTCACAGATGAAATAAAACTTGTTGTAGGACGGCACATAATCCAGCTCGCGCCATTGCGGCGTGCATTCCGTATAATACGCCTCGACCAGACTGACTTGCAGCTGCTGGAGCATCTCGCTGAGCAGCGCGAAATTGGATTGATGCGGCATTCCGACACCTCGAAGTAGTTAATTTAATCCCCATACAGGCTAATCTATTGTCTATAGCTTATCACAAATCGTTGATAGACTAAGCATATATTCGATGTATGGAGGCGTTAAACGACAATGAGCCAATCTTTTATTCAGCAACGAACTGAACGCACGGAATGGTTTCTTCAAGATCGCTTCGGCATGTTCATCCACTGGGGATTGTACGCCATTCCCGCTCGCGGGGAGTGGGTTCGCAACGCCGAGCGCATGACCAATGAAGAGTACCAGAAATATTTTGACGAATTCAATCCCGAACGTTACGATCCGAAGGCTTGGGCCAAAGCAGCGAAGGCGGCGGGCATGAAATATGCGGTTCTGACGGCTAAACATCATGACGGCTTCTGTCTGTTCGACAGCAAGCTCACCGATTACAAGTCGACCAATACGACCTGCGGCCGTGACCTAGTGAGGGAGTTCCTTGATGCTTTCCGCGAGGAAGGGCTGAAGGTCGGGTTGTACTATTCGCTGCTGGACTGGTATCATCCCGATTACCCGGCTTACGGCGATCGCATTCACCCGATGCGCGACAATGAAGCGTACAAACGCGATCCTGAGCGTTTCGGCGTTTATCTCGACTTTATGCATGGGCAAGTACGCGAGCTGCTGACCGATTACGGCAGGCTTGATATCATGTGGTTCGATTTCTCTTATGACGATATGAGGGGCGAGAAGTGGCGGGCGACCGATCTGATGGAAACGATTCGTTCCATCCAGCCGCACATCATTATCGATAACCGTCTGGATGCCAGCGGCGAAGAAGGCGGTTCGATCTATACGAACAAGCCGAGCGTTTACTCGGGCGATTTCGCTTCGCCGGAGCAGATTATTCCTCCGCAAGGCATTACGGACAATGAAGGAAACTCGATTCCTTGGGAAGCATGCATTACGCTGAACAACAACTGGGGCTACAGCGCGACCGATCACACTTATAAGAGCGCCAAGACGGTGATTCGCAAGCTGGTCGAATGCGTCAGCAAGAACGGCAATCTGCTGCTGAACGTTGGACCGGACGCGAAGGGCGAAATTCCGCGGCAGTCGTTGGACGTGCTGGAGGAGGTCGGCGAATGGCTCCGTAAAAACGGTGACAGCATATACGGCTGCGGTGAAGCTGGCCTGTCGAAGCCGGATTGGGGACGGTATACGCGCAAAGGCAATAAGCTGTATGCGCATTTGCTTGAGGAGAGCGTGGGCCCCGTTAACCTGGCCGGTCTAGGAGACCGCGTGAAGAGCGCGAGGCTGCTGGCGGATGGCGCGGAGCTGTTCGTCACGCGCCCATGGAACGCCAGTCTTTATACGAATGACGCGTTCTTCAATTTCGCGCAGCCCGAGCATTACACGTATCCGCTCCCGGACGAGCGCAATACCGTAGTTGAGATTACGCTGAACGACTAATGCAATAAGCGGCAACATGGAGGCATCACAGCATTTTGGGAAAGGGTTAAAGCTATATTATAAGCCGCAAGCAGGACGCCTTAAATCAGGAGTTCCGCTTGTGGCTTTTTTGCATAAATCTTAAAGGTTAAATCTCAAAGTCCAAACGTTAAAGTTTAAAGGTTAAAAGGTAAAGTTTAAAGTTTACTGTTTAAAGCCTAAATTTTATTCACGTCCGCGATTTGAAACCCTCTAAATGAAGATTTTCTAATATTACCCATAAAATCCACCTCGCCTACGAACCTATTATATATATCAAAAGGTTGGGGGAGATCGATAGAATGGCGAAACCGGATAGTCTTACCACCACCATCGTATTAGCAATCGATAACGGAAGCAGTCACATAAAGGGCATTTACGACGACTTGAGCAATCAGTTCATTTTTCCYAATGTTGTAGCACAGCCTTTCGGCGAACGATATTTATTAATGGATCAAGGAGATCCGCTTGATTTTCTAGACGTGCAGATCGTCTCTCCGGCAGTCCAGACAGACCAGTACCGCCATGTCTATGTCGGCAATTTGGCCATCGGCGATGGAGGGATTGTACATGAGATCATCGGGGATAAGGCGGTGCAAAAGAAAGCACAGCGTCAAGAAACGATGGTTACGTTGTTGACAGCTGCGGCCTACGCAGTTGCGAGTAAGCATGGGGATGACATTAAGCGGGGCAAAAATCGGATCAAGGCCAAGGTCAACTTGGGTACAGGGTTGCCCATTCAAGAAATCGCGAAGTTTCGCGAGGAATATGCGGATAAAATTACGGCAGGCGTGCATAGTGTTACATTCATCACCACACCATTATTCAAGGGGGTGACGGTTGAGATGGAGATGCTGCTGCCGAGCGACATTAGCATTGATGACGTATCCGGGGTTTATGATATGGAAGCTTCCTCCAAGGCCCATCTATCGATGAAAGGGTTCGGCATAGCCGACGTCGGAGGAGTGGATATGGATATCGCTTTTTTCCGGCCGGGACTCGATCTCGACCAGCGCTATTCGACGGGTGCCAAGATTTATCTGAACAACGCGCTGGAAAATATCCGCAATGAGGTCAACGCACAAGGGGAAGAACTGATTTCGAGTACGGCCGAGCTGACGTTAATGTTGGTGAATAAAGAATATGCGATCTACGCGGAAGGCAAAGTGGCCTTTGATATGACGGAGCTTGTTAACCGACATATGCGTATTTTGGCGGAAAAGGTGCTAAAGTATGCTCGCAACGCTTGGAAGCATGCCAGGTACGCGAATGAATTTTGGTTTATTGGAGGGGGATCTGTCGTTCTGCAGCCATGGATCGAGAAGCTTAATGCAGAGTTGGGATTGCCGATTCGATTCGATCAATCGGAAGTGAGCCAGCTCCGCAACGTGCGAGGAACCTTCTTCTTGTTGTCTCATGCCCTTGGAGCGGGGGAGAGTGCTGCGGCTGCGCGGGACGAAGCGGCTGCTGAAGATCAAAGCGGGAGCGAGAAGGATTGAAAAAAAGACGTTCGATGGTCATGGTCGCGCCCGGGAAGGATGTAACGTTATACATACCGACGGATACGCCGCCGGAGGTCATACGCTATTTGAACCGCTTAAAGGCGGAAGGCATCTTCAGTCAGGGGATTATGGACATTCTAATCGGGCATATTCTCGGGCAACAAGAGGCAGTGGCAACGTCTGCAATCGAGGAAGCAGCTATACAAGGGGATGATCTTCCGAACGAATCCATTGAGGAATCCAATGAAATTCCGGATACTGTTCATCGCGGCGACGTTGCGCAGGTCGTGCAGAAACCGTTTAGCCCGCAGGACATTCTTAGACAGGCAGCGCGAAATGCCGGTAAGCTGCTGCATGATCGGCAGTGAAACGGATGAGACAAGATAGATTAAGAGGCACTCGCCCAGGGTGCCTCTTATTTTTGCATGAACTCGCTAAGCGGGTCGATATGGCTATAAAGTGAGGAGGAATTATTATAGAATCAAGTTAATGAAAAGGAACGATACAGGGGGAAGAGAAAATATGATCGTTAAAGCATGCACGATGGAGGACGTTAACCATCTCGTGAAAGAATATTTGGAGGGGCTGTCTTCGCCATTCGATTCTTTTTTGGAGGAGCATATTGCTTCATCCGATTTTTACCTGATTCAAGACGACGATTCGCGAGAAGCGGGTTATTTTGCAATCCATAACAACGAGCGGCTGACACAGTTTTATATCCGCCGCCCGTATCAAATGCACGCCCAGAAGCTGTTCCTTCAAGCGATAGAAAACCATTCAATTACGTTTCTATTCGTTCCGACCTGCGACGAGTTATTCATTAGCTTGGCGTTGGATCAAGACTTTACAATACAGAAGCAGGCCTACTTTTTCCAAGATAGCGGGGTTAGCATGCCAATCGATCTCGGAGATGGCGAAGTGTTCCGACTTGCTTCTGAAGGCGATCTTGAGATGGTTGAGCAGGTTTGCGGGGATTTTCTCGACCAGTATGATCAGTGGATTGTCAAAGGCGAGTTATTCGTCTATTACAGAAACGCTGATTTGCTTGGAATTGGGCTAATCGAAAGGTCCAACATGTTCGATGGAGTAGCCAGTATAGGGATGTTTACCAATGATGCCTTCAGAAAACAAGGGGTAGGAAAAGCAATGATCATACAATTGCGCAAGTGGTGTCATGCTCATGGTATTAAGCCGATATGCGGTTGCTGGTATTATAACGAGGCCTCCAAACGAACGTTGGAAAGCGGAGGCATGGTTACGAAAACAAGACTACTAAACATCGAAGTAAAAGCTATCGGTTCGTGTGATCATTAGAGTTCGGAGAATGGAAATAATAAATGAAGGCTAGTAGCCCTTTTCTTTTCCATGTAGAATGAATTCAAAATCATTGACGCAGATACAAGGGAGCATGATTATGGAAAGGCTGTTGTCCAGTAAAAAGTATATCCCGTTCACCTATAAGATGATGATTCCTTATCTTATTCTTGTATTGCTGACCGATTTGCTGATTGGTTATATCGCATATACGATGCTCATTGATTCCAGGACGGAAATGGCGGAAACGAATGTCCGGACGTCTTTGAAGCAGACAAGGAACAATCTCGAATACCAGACGGATGAAATCGTGCGAATGGCCAGTTCCCTGTATAACAGCACGACCTTTCAGAACGCTCTTCAGTTCAGGGGAGAGCCTCTGGAGAACATGCTCGAAATGCGTGATAATATCGTTCCTTACATGAAAGCCCCGTTGCAATTGTATGGGAACAAGCTGAGATTAGTGCTCTATACCGTCAATGAGACGATGCTTGAAATTGACGGCGACGACATGTCGACGCCGATCGGCAGAAGCGATTATTACGTCCTTTCTCATCATGCGATCGAAAATACGGATTGGTTTAAATCGATCGTTACGAATAACCAAGACAGCGTCTGGCTGCAAGTGGATACCGACAGTCAGCTGGGCAACATTTCGTATTTCCGGAAACTCGTTTCTTCGAACGCAGCTACCGCTGTTATCGGCTATATTCGCGTCACGGCGAGGATCGACGAGCTGTTCGGTGATTTCAGCTCTTTTCCGATTGAACAGGGCATGGATCTTCGTTTGATTGAAAGCTCAACCGGATTGGCCATCTATGAACAAGGCGTTATGAACGAAAAGGCGAAGCAAGGTTCTTACTTGAACATTAGCGAGGACATTTCGTTAACGGGCTATGTCATCAAGGCGCGGGTGCCGAACAGTTATTTAAACAAAGACGCGAGCCGAATGCAGCAGGTGATCGGCACCGTTTGTATGATCAGCTTCTTAGTTATGGCTTTTATCGGCTTCCTGGTTGCCCGTATTTCCGGCAAAAAAATCAAGCGTATCATTTCCTTGGTACGATCGTTTCAGGAAGGCAACTTTTACAAAAGGATCGGATTTGCGGGGAACGATGAGTTCGTCTATATTGCAAATGCCTTTAACCAAATGGCTGCCAGCCTTCAAGAGCTGATCCGAAACGTCTACGAGCAGGGCATTCAGAAGAAGCAAGCGGAGCTCGATGTGCTTCAAGCCCAGATTAATCCGCATTTTCTGTACAATACGCTGTCGACGATCGGCAGCTTGGCTAATTTGGGGGAAGTCGAGAAGGTTACGAATATGGTGCAAGGCCTCTCCAAGTTTTATCGACTGACGTTAAACCAAGGAAATGTGTATATTTCGCTTGAAAATGAGTTAGAGCAAGTGAAGCAGTATCTTGAAATTCAGCGAGTTAAGTACGCGGACGCCTTTAAGGTTTATATAGATGTAGATCCTGAAATTCTCCACATCCCCATCATTAAGCTGATTTTACAGCCGTTCGTGGAAAATATATTCAAGCATGCCTGGTTCGGCAGTACGATTGCGATTCGTATTACAGGGAAGCGGCTAGGAGACCGAATTGAACTAAAGGTCATTGATAACGGGATCGGCATGCGGGCTGACACATTAAGAAACATGCGGTCAAGTTCCTTGCATTCCGACAGCTACGGTCTGAAAAACGTAGAGGAACGAATTAAGCTGCGGTACGGCAATGATTTCGGCATTCATATCGGCAGCCATTTCGGTGCGGGGACGACCGTTCAAATCATTCTGCCAGTGGATAACGCGGAAATTCGGGAAGACAACGAAACGTAGCATTAATATAAGAGGCTCATGTTCCTATATGGAACATGAGTTTATTTTTTTGTGCGAATCGTTGAATTAGTATTATGTTTAGTTGTTTGGCTGAATTATTTCGCTATCCTCATCGTTTTATAATGAGCCATATAGAGAAGAGAGGAGAGCAACTATGAATAAGCATACATTTTGGAGCGATTTGAAAAAATATAAAATACTGTTATTGATGCTGGCGCCAGCCGCTGCATTCTTTCTACTGTTTGCTTATATCCCGATGGCGGGTATCATTATTGCTTTCAAGCATTACGATTACGCCGGGGGCATATTTGGAAGCGCTTGGAACGGATTTGACAACTTCCGCTTTTTCTTTGAATCGGGAGACGCTTGGCGGGTAACGCGAAATACGGCATTGTACAACATTGCATTTATCGTCGTGAACAACGCCCTGCAAATTTTTGCAGCGATCATGTTGTTTGAAGTCGGCGGCAAATGGTTCCGGAAGCTTACGCAATCGGCGTTGTTMCTGCCTTACTTTATTTCATGGGTCGTTGTCGGCGCGGTTGCCTATAACTTGTTGAACTATGATATCGGCACTTTGAATGCGATGCTTAGAGGCATTGGCATGGAGCCTATTGATATTTACAATACGCCTTCTTACTGGCCTTATATCTTGGTTCTCGTTTCCGCATGGAAAGGTCTCGGATACGGAACGGTTATGTACTTGGCCGCAATTACGAGCATTGATACCGAAATGTATGAAGCAGCCGAGATCGACGGCGCTAACATTTTCCAACGGATTATGAAAGTAACGATTCCGAATCTGTATCCGACCGTTATCATTCTGGTGCTTCTGGCGGTAGGCAACATCTTCCGCGGTGATTTCGGGATGTTCTACAATATGATCGGCAATAACGGCTTGTTATTCTCAACGACAGACGTTATCGATACGTTCGTATTCAGATCGTTGATTACATCGAATGATATAAGCATGTCGGCAGCAGCAGGCGTCTTCCAATCCGTGCTTGGTTTCGCGACGATCATGATCGTGAACTACGCTGTCCGCAGATATGACAAAGACAGAGCCTTATTCTAACGGCATAAAGGAGGTAACAATATGAAGCAACTAGATCGTAAAATATTTTCAGCAATCGGATATGTATCTCTGATCTTTCTCGCCATCTTATGTATTCTTCCCTTTATCCTTGTCGTATCGTCATCTCTGACAGATGAAAATAAGATTGTTACAGATGGTTATCAATTCATACCGACTGTATTTTCCACGGAAGCCTACAGCATTTTGTTTAAGTATCCCCAGGAGATGATTAACGCCTACCTGGTGACCATAGGTGTTACAATAACAGGCACGCTTCTTGGCCTACTTCTCACTTCTATGACCGCTTATGCGCTGTCCAGAAGAGATTTCAAGTGGCGCAATAAATTTTCATTCTTCTTCTTCTTTACAACGTTGTTTAACGGCGGGCTCGTTCCGTGGTATCTGCTTATTGTTAATTACCTCAATTTGAAAGATACATTCATGGTCCTGATCATACCGATGATGCTCAACGTCTTCTACATCATTGTTATGAAGTCGTTTATGAGCGGCATTCCGGAAGCGATTGTGGAGTCGGCCAAAATTGACGGTGCAAACGACTTCGTGATCTATGCTCGTCTCATCCTGCCGCTCTCCAAGCCGGCGCTCGCTACAATCGGATTGTTCCTTGCGCTTGCCTATTGGAATGATTGGTACAATGCCCTGTTGTTTGTTTCTAACGAGGACTTGATGCCGCTCCAATATTATTTATACAAAATGTTAGGCAATATGGATGGCATGCGGAAAGCGATGATGGGTGCGGGGGCAGTCGTAACGACAGCCATTCCGACCGAGAGCTTGAAGATGGCGATGACGGTCGTGGCAACCGGTCCGATCTTGCTCGCTTATCCATTCGTTCAAAGGTACTTTGTACAAGGCTTGACGATTGGCGCTGTGAAAGGATGAGCCCGGGGCAACCCGGTTTATCAATATATGAACACCATAGGGGGAAGGCTTGAATGTTGAAGAAAAATAGACTAATGATGACGGCACTCTTTTTAACCTTCGTAATGATCTTGAGCGCATGCGGCGGTGGCAACAACAATACGAATACGCCTGCTGAGGCTACAAAAGCTCCAGATGCAGGGAACGCTACTAACGCTCCAGACAATGGGGCCACTGATGGCGCCATTGATACTTCCAAAGAAGTAAAGCTGAAAATGATCTTTGTTGGTCCTAAACCTGTAGACTACGACGTCGTTTTTGCAGAGATTAACAAAAAGCTGAAAGAAAAAATCAATGCAACCGTTGAAGGCGAGTTCTTGGACTGGTCTGACTGGGCTCAAAAATATCCGCTGAAGCTGGCAGCCAATGAAGATTTTGACTTGATCTACTCGGCTAACTGGGCAGGCTACAATGACCAAGCGCTGAAAGGCGGATTCTTGGAACTGACTGAAGAAATGCTTACGAAATATATGCCGCAAACGTGGGCAGCTATGCCGAAAGTAAGCTGGGATCAAACGAAAGTAAACGGCAAAGTGTATATGGTTCCGCAAAACAGAGGCGAATCCGTAGAAAAGCTGATTTTGTATCGTGAAGATTTGCGCAAAAAATACGATCTTCCTGAAATCAACAGCCCTGAAACGTATGCGACTTATTTGAAAGCAATTGCTCAAAACGAGAAAGGCGTTGCGCCGTTCACTCCGGAAACGGGAGACTGGAAATACCACAACTTGGACCGCGTATTGCTGAAGCAGCAACAAGAATGGAATATGTTCGATCTTGATCTTCCGTTTGCTTTCAAATTGGCGGATGACAAAGGCCAAGTATTCAACGTATATGAAACACAAGAGTTCAAAGATCTGCTCGTGTATTACAAGGATCTTGCCGATAACAACGCATGGTCGAAAAACGTTCTAAACAGCAAAAATGACCACCAAGCGGACTTTAAAGCAGGCAAAACGGCATCGATCACGCACAACAACGGAACGCTTGGAGCGCTTATGGCTTTGATGCGCCAAGAGAATTCTCCTTATGAAGTAGCGCTTGCGGACATCAACCAAGGCAAGAAGAAGTCGATCGCTATTTCTACGCAAAACGGTACGTCGATCCATGCAACTTCGAAAAATGTAGAACGCTCGTTGATGTTTATTGATCTGATGCAAAACGATAAAGAGTTCCATGACCTGATGATGTACGGCGTTAGCGGCGTACACTATGAGCCGGTTGGCGATGACAAATATAAAGCTACCGACAAAAACCCTAACTACACGGGCTTCTCCAACTGGAACTTCAACTCGCCGCTTAACCGCGACAATGAAGCATTCCCGCAAGAAGCATCCGATCTGGTTAAAGGCTGGGAATCCAACGTTTACCACTATGCGCTTGAAACGTTCGTATTCGACAACAGCAAAGTGAAAACGGAAATCGCCAACGTTGGCAACGTCATGCTTCGTTATGCAATTCCGCTCGAATACGGTGTGATCAAAGATATCGACAAAGCTCTTGAAGATCTGAACAAGCAACTGGATTCAGCAGGAATTGATAAAATTCAAGCCGAGATGCAAGCTCAAATCGATGCTTTCCTGGCGAAACAGTAATAAACAATTCTAATCAGAAAGACAACCTCCGCCCATAAGGGTGGAGGTTGTCTTTTGTTTGAATATATATAGGATAATGATTATGCCTATGCCTAGTTATTGGAGCTCGGAATTCAGCTTATCGATCAGTGGAATGAGCTGGAGCGGCTCGCTGACTGTGTAATCAGGCTGCTCCGACTCGTCTGCCGGCGTATGCGGGTAACGGGGCGTCCAGCTTATGAAAATGCTTGTAATGCCGAGCGCATTCGCTCCCTTTACGTCACGGCTTAAGTTATTGCCGATCATAACCGTGCGGGAAAAGTCCTTCTCTGACAGATCAAGCGCGCCGATCGCCGCTTTGAACATCTTCGGGCTAGGCTTGCGATCTTTAATATTTTCGGAAATAATCATCGTGGTGAAGCAGTCGTACAGGCCGTGCTGAATGAACATGTTTTTGAACGATTGGGCTTCGCCGTCTGCGACGAGCGCCAGCGTGTAGCCTTTCTCGTGGAGCGTTCGAACCATTTCGGCTGCGCCTGGGATCAGCTCCGCATGCCGGACAATGCCTTCCGCATCTCTAACTTCCGTCGATTCGTCGACAATGGTGTCTCCGCTATCCAGAAATACGATTAACTTTTTGTTCTCCATTCATCCCATCTCCGCTCTCTGAATGATTATATGGAGGCGAGGGCTCCGGTAGATTCCCGAATAATCAGCTCCGGCTGCATGACAATACGCTGTTTTATGCTGCTCTCGTCCTCGGTGCCGCCGATGAGCAAACCGAATGCCAGCTTGACCATCTGTTCAACCGGCTGAGCAATCGTCGTCAGCGTTGGATTCGTTACCGTGGACAGAATCGTATCGTCGAAGCCGACGATCGACAACTGCTCGGGCACGCGAATGCCGGCGTCCTTGGCTGCTTGCAGTGCGCCGATCGCGAGCAGATCATTGCAGCAGAACAACGCGGTGGGCCGCTCCTCGCCGCTGAGCAACGCGGCTGCTGCGCGTTTGCCGTCCTTCATGCTGGACTCGCAAATAACGATGTCATCGTCGCTAACCGAAAGGCCGGCTTCGAATAATCCGAACCGAAAGCCCCGCACCCTCTCCAGGCTGCTCGTTACTTTGAAGTTCTCCGCCAGCACGGCCATGCGGCTGTGGCCGAGGCTGGTCAAATGCTCGGCAGCGAGCGCACCGCCCTTGAAATCGTCGGTCACGACGCTATGAGCCGTCATAGCAGCCGCTTCCCTCGCGATCATGACGATCGGGAATGATTTCTCGGATAGATGCTCTAATATTTCACTGTTCTCCGCACCGGTACCAATTAAGATGCCGTCTACGTTTTTTTGCTCCAGCAACCGTATATACTTCTCTACGCGTTCGTCGCGATTGTCCGTGCTGCAGACGATGACGCTGTAGCCTTCACTATGCGCCAAGTCTTCAACCGATCTTGCGATATCGGAGAAGAATGGGTTAGATACATCCGGTATAAGCAGACCGATCGTATACGTTTTTTTGCCCATTAGAGCAGAAGCAATGATGCTTGGCTTATAGTTAAGCCGCTCCATCACTTTAAAGATTTCTTCTTGTTTCTTCTTGCTCACTTTTCCTTTGCCGTTAATGGCATTGGAAATGGTCGCGATGGAGACGCCTGCCTCCTTCGCGACATCATATATGGTGGTCGCTTTCATGGCCAACCTCATTACTATCGAATTAGGGCGAAACTCCCTTATTCGGTAATTATCCGTGTATTCGGATCATATTGCAACATTAACGAGGATTCACAATCCAATCATGATCGGGATCGTTGCGGAACTTCCATACTCTCGAGGGCCCTGCCATCACGTTCAGGTAGTATACCTCATAGCCCGGAGGCGCCGAGACGGGATGATAGCCCTTTGGCACGAGCACGGCCTCGCCGTCCTTGACCGCCAACGTTTCATCGAGAGAACGGTCGTCCGTATAGACGCGCTGAATCGCAAAGCCTTGTTCCGGCTGCACGTGATAATAATAGGTTTCCTCGAGAAGAGACTCGTTCGGCAGCGCATCCTCGTCGTGCTTGTGGGGCGGATAGCTGGACCAATGTCCTTGCGGCGTAAGGACCTCTACGACAAGCAGGCTGTCAGCCGGCTGCTGCTGCGGCAATATGTTATGAATATGCCGAAGTGTCGTTCCTTGTCCGCGAAGCTCCACGCCGACGTCGTTAGGCGCAATCAGTCTGGCGCGGTGACTGCCGTGGCCGGGAGCCTTGCAAACCGCCAATTCAAGCGCCGTAAGAGCTGTAACCTCAAAGCGGTCATCGTTCGATACATAGACGGAATACGGCGGAATGTGTTCGAAGACGCTCATCCGTTGTCCAATATCGGTCCATGATTCGTTTGCGGTGGATACATCCGCCTTGCCGCTGAGCAGGACTAGGCATACTTCGTCATTCCCGGTCGGTCTGCTGAAGGAATCTCCGGCATTTAGGCGGTACACTTCAAAACCAACATGATGCCAACCGGCGGATTGCGGCGTGATCGACAACAAGGGAATATCGCTAGATTGTCCGCTGTAATTCGGTTTGACGATTAATTCGCTCATGCTCTATTCTCACAGCCCCTCTATTGAAGTCTCGAGCTCGGACAGCTTGATCGGCCGGCCTTCGCGGAGCGACAGCTTAGCTGCTCGGGCAATTCGCTCGGCTTGCCAGCCATCCTGTCCATTGACCGGCACCTTCTCCCCGTGTAGCAGGCAGTTAATAAATTGATCGGTTTCTTCTATATAAGCGGTGCTGTAGCGCTCTAAGAAGAAATGAAGCGGCTTGTCGGATTGCACGCCGCCAGCCGTAGTGAGGACAGCCGTATTCGGATAATCATTTTCGGCCTTCGATGAGCCGAGCGAGCCGAAGGCTTCGACGCGTTGGTCGTAACCGTAGGCCGCCTTACGGCTGCAGTCGATGACGCCGAGCGCTCCGCTGGCGAAACGCAGCGTGACGATAGCCGTGTCGATATCCTCGTAAGCCGCGAATACCGGATCAATGAGGACGCTGCCTTGCGCGTACACCTCTTCGACCTCGCTGCCCGACAGGAAGCGAGCCATGTCGAAATCGTGGATCATCATATCCATGAAGATGCCTCCGGATACTTTGATGTATGCCTCGGGAGGAGGCTCCGGATCGCGGGAAGTGATCTTGATCAAGTGCGTATCGCCGATCGCGCCTGAACGGACATGCTCGCGCACCCGCTTGAAGTTGTGGTCGAACCGGCGGTTGAAGCCCACCTGCAGCTGAACGCCTGCCCGGCGAACCGCCTCGATGGCTTCCTCGGTTTGCTGCAAATCCATGCTGACCGGCTTCTCGCAAAAAATATGTTTGCCGCGCTCTGCGGCACTCTTGATGAGCGGAACATGCGTATCCGTCGAGGAGCATATGAATACGGCATCAATGTCCGGATTGTCGAGAATGTCCAAGCTATTGTTCGTGACAGCCGGAATCCCGCGTTTGGCTGCCCATTCGTTCAGCTCTGGACCCGCGAACAGGTCGCTGATTGCGACGACTCGTGCCTGCGGGTGCCGGATCAGGTTCTCCGCATGGATTTTGCCAATCCGTCCGGCACCGATAATTCCTATGTTAAGCTGCTTCATTTAATTGTCCGACCTCCTCTGTTTGTCATAAAAACGGAGCTACCATCGTGCGGTGACCATTTTTTTGCGCGTGTAGAACTCTACGCCGTCTCCGCCGTTGGCATGAAGATCGCCGTAAAACGATTTTTTCCAGCCCGAGAACGGGAAGAAAGCCATTGGAGCGGGCACGCCAAGGTTAATGCCGAGCATGCCGGCGTCGATGGTTTCGCGGAATTGCCGCACGCTCGAGCCGTTGCTGGTGAATAGGCAAGCGCCGTTCGCGAATTCGGAACGATTGGCAATCGCAATCGCTTCATCGAGCGTATCGGCTCTCATAACCGACAGGACAGGAGCGAATATTTCATCCTTCCATATTTTCATCTCGCTGCTCACCTGATCGAAGATGGTCGGTCCGACAAAATAGCCGGTGCCGCTCACGGCCTCATCCTTCCTGCCGTCGCGGATCAGCAAGCCGCCTTCGGTTTCACCTGACTCAATATAGCCGAGCGTTCTGTCTTTATGAGCGCCTCGAATGACCGGCCCGAGGAAGATGCCTTCGTCCAATCCGTTGCCGATCGTAATCCGATCAGCGGCTTCGGCAAGTCTAGCGACAAGCTCGTCGCCAACGCTGCCGACCGCTACGACGACCGCGCAAGCCATACATCTCTCGCCGGCCGAGCCGAAGGCTGCATTAACGATCTCTTTGACCGTTAGATCAAGATCGGCGTCAGGCATGACGATGGAATGGTTTTTGGCGCCGGCCAGCGCTTGGACGCGTTTGCCATGGCTTGTTCCTTTGGTGTACACATACTCCGCCACGGGCTGCGAGCCCACGAAGGATATCGCTTTAATGCGCGGATGCTCAAGCAGTCCATTAACGACGTCATGCGCGCCATGTACGAGATTAAGGACGCCCGCAGGGAGCCCGGCTTCATGGAAGAGCTCAGCTAAGCGGTTCGCAAGAAGCGGCGTCCGCTCGGACGGTTTGAGCACGAACGTATTGCCGCAAGCGATGGCAAGCGGGAACATCCAGCACGGCACCATCATCGGGAAGTTGAACGGCGTAATTCCGCCGATGATTCCGATCGGGTAACGATACATGCCCGATTCGAGATTCGATGCGATATCCGGCAGCTGCTTGCCCATCATGAGCGATGGCGCGCCAGCGGCGAACTCTACGCATTCAATTCCGCGCAGCACCTCGCCATGCGCTTCTGCGAAGCTTTTGCCGTTCTCCTTCGTAATGAGGCGGGCAAGCTCTTCCCAATGGTCGACCAACAGCTGCTGGTATTTGAACAGAATCCGGGCACGACGCGGAACAGGCGTTTTGCTCCAGCTTTCGAAGGCAGTACCGGCAGCTTGGACGGCCGACTCGATATCATCAGCTGTGGATAGCGGAACCTCGGCCAGCACCTCCTCCGTTGCCGGATTGTATACATGGTCGTAGCGGTCCGAGCTCGCTTGCACCCATTGCCCGCCGATCCAGTTTTTTAATTGTATTGTCATATAGCTCCCTCTTTTCTCATGGATTGCAGACTAACCTGCTACGATTTCCCCGCGATTGCAGCGTTCGATATAATCTTCGACCTGCTCCTTCGTCGGCATCGCATCCGAGCAGCTATGGCTGGAGATGACGATGCAGGCCGCGGCACTGCCGAATGTCATGCTTTGCTTGACCGTCTGTCCGGCCATTAGGCTGCTGATGAAGCCGGCGGCGTAAGAATCTCCCGCCCCGAACGTCTTAATGACCTTGGCCGGGAACGATTCCGCGCGATGCTCCGCTCCGTCCGCCGTGTAGGCAATCGAGCCGTCCTTGCCGTGCTTAATAATAACGATTTTGGCTTGATAGCCAAACCATTTGGAGGCGGTGTAGCGATCGTTATGTTCAGGATTGGCCTCGAATCGTTCCATGCTGTCGAATTCTTCGCGCGTTCCGATGATGATGTCGCATTTCTCGGCTGCCATATTGTAATAGACGGCCGTTTCCTCCTCAGATTTCCATGTATAAGGGCGGAAGTCGATATCGAAGATTACGGTAGTGCCGTGCTTGCGTGCATAATCGATGGCGAGCATGACGGCCTCGCGGGAAGGGCTTGAGGAAAGCGCCGTTCCAGATACAAGCAGAGCTTTGCTGTCTGCGATCAGCGTCTCGTCAACCTCGAGCGGAGATAGCAGCAGATCGGCTGCGTTGTCGCGATACATGAGAATGCTGCATTCGCTTGGGCTTTTGATTTCCGTAAAAGCAAGTCCGGTCATCGCTCCCGTACCGTCCGTTATGATGTTACCGGTATGGATGCCTTCCTTCTCCAGATAACTGCGGATGAATCGGCCCATTTGATCGTCAGCTACTTTGCCGATAAAAGCTGTTTTGCTGCCTAGGCGGTTCATGCCGATCGCAATGTTGGCTGGAGAGCCGCCGACATATTTCGTAAAGGTCATCGTCTGCTCCATCGGACGGTTAATTTCATTCGCATTCAAGTCGATACAGAGCCGTCCGATTGCCGTGAAATCAAACCCTCTGCCGGATGGAAAAGTCATATTCGCCATGCTAAGCTTCCTCCTTCGCCTCAGCGATACGGTATAAATAGCGGAGAGCCTTCTCCGCATATTCGCGAGCGGGATGCGCCGCCGGGTCTTGCTCGCCTTCAAGAAGCGCCCAACCCTCATAGTTTCTATCGATCAGTACGCCGATAATGGGAGCAAAGTCGATGCAGCCATCCCCAGGGACGGTAAATACGCCGCCCCGGATGCAGGTTACGAAGTCGGACCCGCTTGCTCTCGCTTGATCGAGACGATCGGGACGGACATCCTTCAGATGCACATAAGCGACTCGGTCATAATGCTTCTGCAGCAGCGAGAGCGGATTGGCTCCCCCGTACAGCGCATGGCCGGAGTCGAACAGCAGGAACACGGCGTCCGGATCGGTGATCGCCATTAGACGATCAATTTCCTCGGGACTTTCGATGACCGTTCCGCCATGATGGTGGTACGTCAGCTTCAGCCCGTAATCGAGCGCTATGCGCCCTGCCGCGTTAAGTCCTTCCGCCAAGCTGGCCCAGCCTTCCTCATCAAGACGAATGACTTCGCGTTCATGAGGAGTTCGACGCGGATCGAAGTGCAGTGAGCCGCCGACCTCGCATGTGCTTATGACCTTGCTGCCCATTTGCTGCAAGAAAGCGGCATGGTTTCGGAATGCTTCCAGCTCTTGCTCGCGGTAGACCGGATCCGAGAACAACACGGACTTCCATTGCGAGACGAGCTGTATGTCGCGTTTGCTTAATTCTTCTTTTAACAGCAGGGTGTCGGTCGGGAATTTTCTGCCCATTTCCGTGCCATGCAGCCCTAGTGATTGGATATCGTCCAAAATTTGTTCATAGGTCGTATGCTCCCCATGCTCCTTCACATCTTCGCCGACCCAGTTAATCGGGTGGACACCTAGTCGAAACGGATATGGTTTCATCCGATTGCTCCTCCTCCTAACATAGAAATCAGTAAGGTCTTGCTTCCGTCAGCTTCTTGCTCATTGCTTGATGCGCGGAGGTTACTTTCGCGCTCACCGATACCTCCGGCACGCCTACGTTCCACCAGGAATCGTAGCCGTCCGTGTTCGTTCCGGCAAGAACATCGATGACGACGACGGTTGTGCGTGTTTCGCTCGCGGCTGCCTTCAAGGCAAGACGCAGCTCTTCACTGTTAGAAGCTCTATAGGAAGCAGCTCCAAGGCTTCGAGCATGCGCGGCGAAATCGATCGGCAGCGTATCGCCGGAGTAATGGCCGGTCGCGGCATCCCGATAGCGGAATTCGTTGCCGAACCCGTCGCTGCCGTTGCTGCGCTGCAAGTTATGAATACATTGGTAACCATGGTTATCGAACAACAGAACGGTTATTTTGCGTCTTTCTTGGAGGCTGGTGATCAGCTCCGAATGGAGCATGAGATAGCTCCCATCGCCCGTAACGGCATAGACGGGACGGTCAGGTTCTGCTAAAGCGACTCCGAAAGCTCCGCTTACCTCATATCCCATACAGGAGAAGCCGTATTCCATGTGATAGCCATGCGGCTGCTCCGTTCTCCAAAGGCGATGAAGATCGCCCGGAAGGCTTCCTGCGGCACATACGATGACCGCTTCTGGAGGAAGGAACTCATTAATAATCCCTAGCGCTCTCGTCTGCGCGAAGCCGTCTTCGCGCTCAAGGCTGTATAAGCGATCGACTTCGGCATTCCATTCGCTAGTTAGCCCCGTAATCTCGGATGGTCCGTATGAGGCTGCGTATTCTAGATTCGCTAAACCGCCGGACAGCAGCTCGAGCGTCGTTTTCGCATCGCCGTCAAGCGCCGCGCCGCCGAGCTTGGAGCTGTCCATGCGGTTCACATTCAGGTTCAGAAAGGCTGCATCCGGATGGAAGGCCCATTTGGACGAGGTCGTAAAGTCGGAATAACGCGTGCCGATGCCGATAATGAGATCGGCTTCTTTGGCTAGCCTATTCGCGGCTAATGCTCCGGTAACCCCTATGGCGCCTATATAAAGCGGATGCTGCCAATGGAGCGAGCCTTTGCCGGCTTGCGTCTCGGCTACCGGAATGCCGAATTTCTCGGCAAAGTCGGCCAGTACAGCCGTAGCTTCAGCATATTTGACGCCTCCCCCGGCGATAATAAGCGGTCGCCGTTTGGAGGCGATTAAGTCTATAGCCCGCTGAAGAGCGGATACGGAAGGCTGCTTCCGTTCAATGTAATGGACTTGCTTCTCGAAGAAGGCGGCCGGATAGTCGTATGCTTCCGCTTGCACATCCTGCGGCAGCGCCAGCGTGACAGTCCCCGTCTCCGCAGGGTCAGTCAGCACGCGCATCGCATTCGTGACCGAACTCATTAGCTGCTCGGGCCTTACGATGCGGTCCCAGAACTTGCTGACCGGCTTGAAGCAATCGGTCGCCGATACGGTGTAATCATGTCCGGCTTCCAGTTGCTGAAGAACCGGGTCCGGCTGACGGGAAGCGAAGTTGTCTCCCGGCAGCAACAGAAGCGGGATACGATTGACGGTTGCCGTCCCGGCGGCCGTTACCATGTTCAGAGCACCGGGGCCGATTGAGGTCGTGCAGGCATAGATTTTGCGGCGATTATTTTGCTTGGCGTAAGCGGTTGCAGCATGAGCCATGCCTTGCTCATTCTTTCCTTGGATGAAGGAAAGGCTTCCTGCGCTTCTCTCCAGCGCCTCGCCAATGCCGGTTACGTTTCCATGTCCGAATATCCCCATCACGCCGGTAACTAATTTCGTTTCCTCGCCATCAAAAGAGACGTACTGCTGATCAAGAAACTTCAGTAAGGCTTGAGCCATCGTTAAACGAATTGTTCCCATCGTTAATCGTTATCCCCCTCGCTTCAAAGTTAAGCGCTTTTCCTTCAGTTACTTACAATTAATATTTGCTATATAAAATAAATATGTCCCCAAAAAGGTAAAGCGCTTAATCCGATATTACCTACAACGGGGATTAAAATCAATCCCTATTTTTGTGAATCGTCAATACGGATATTGAAAACAAGCCGGCAATCGAATAGAATATGGGTAAAGCGCTTAACTTAAAAGGGGGAGTCAGAATGGGAATCTATGTAGAGCAACGCGATAGCTCGCGCTATTGGTTCGGCAATGACGATCATCGTATATTGGAATTGCTTGCAGGACGATATATAGGGGCGAACCCGCCGTTGCCATTTGCATGGCGTGCATTCTCCAAAGCAGGTATATTGCAAAATGCCGAAGGATTATATGAACTTGATTTTTCCGATAGATTAACGAGTGCCGAGGAAGGCGATTACGCTTACGCCTATGGTCTGGTATGGAGCGATGATGAGCGTTCCATTGACAGTGTGATGCAGGCGCTTGGCCCGGTGAAGTTATATGTAAATGAAACGCTGCAATATCGGTCTACCGTCGTGGACGAGTTGAACCCTAATTCGCGTGCAATTATTCCGCTTAGCTTCGAGAAAGGCTGGAACAGCTTGCTGATCGAGGCAAGGAAGACCGCTTCGGGCTTTGGCTGCCGTTTCGGCGCAGACGAAGCGAAGGTACGCATTTTGCAAGTTTTGACACCGTTTACAAACCGGGAGGGCAGTGCGGGCTGGGTTTATTCGGAGCCTGCGACTACGTCACTATTCGGGGATCGTACAGGTCAATTTCCAGAATGGCGGAAGGATGAGACGGCGAGCGGACTGGAGTGGTTTCCACGGACGAAGTGGAATGAGGAGGAGCGTCAGTTTTCGCCGCTGGAGAGGCTGTTCGGGAAACAGGAGCGGCAAGCGGCCGGTTATGGATGGAGTTCTGTATCGGTGCCGTTATCCGCACGTCTGCTTGAGCTGGCTGGTAGAGCCTCTGGTCCGACGCAAATTTGGGTGGATGACGTGGTTGCCGGCGTGCTCGATGAGGCAGGCTCCTATCAATTCCATGTATCGGTCATGCCCGGCACGAAGCAAATCGTCGTTAAGACCGTTAATTCCAGTGTAGGATGGGGGTTCGAGCTCCATGCATCGGCTAACGGTGCAAGCCTTACGCTCCAGCAGCCCGTTCAAGTCCACGGAAATCCGGGAGCATGGCTGCTCGCAGGGCCGCTGTCAGCTGAACTCGGCTTAGAGCCGGCGCAGGTGCGGTCGTTAGCAACAACGCTGGAAGGCATCGACGGACAAGTATACTGGTCGATTGACGCTCCGGAGACGCGCGTTCGTCCTTATTATGAGAATGCGATGCTCAGCAACAAATGGACGACCGGCACGGCGACTAACTTCGGAAGATGGGATTATCCGCTTGGCGTTACGATGTACGGTCTGCTTCAGACCGCACGCGAATTGCAGCGCGCCGATATATCCGCTTATGCGATTCGTCATATTGAAGCTTGCACCGATATGTACGACTATTCCATGTGGGATTTTGCAGAGTACGGTTTTCCGGCAATCAACCATCAGCTTGTGCTTATGAAAATGTTGGACAATTGCGGCTCGTTCGGCTCTGCTATGCTCGAGGCTGATCTGTACCAAGACCGCGCTTCCGTTCGCAAAATCGCCGATCGGATTGCAGATTTCATGTTGGCGAAGCTGGAACGCCGCGAGGACGGCGCCTTCTATCGGCTGTGCGAGGGGGAATACTCCGCCGATACGATGTGGGCAGACGATCTGTATATGAGCGGACCGTTTCTGACGAGATATGCTTTGGCCTCTGGCGATGCTTCGGCGCTGAACGAATCGGCTAAACAGTTTTTGCTGTATAAACGTTACTTGTTTATGGAGGATGCAGGCGTCATGTCGCATGTATTCGACTTCAAATACGGCAAGCCTACCCGCGTGCCGTGGGGCCGGGGCAAYGGATGGGTATTGTTCTCTCTAACCGAGCTGCTGGAGCGGTTGCCGGGGGATCATCCGGATCGGGAAGCGCTGCTTGCCATGTTCCGCGGGCATTGCGCCGGCATAGCCAAGCTGCAAGCCGCTTCAGGATTATGGCGTCAGGTTCTCAATCAGCCCGATGCCTATGAGGAGGCGTCATGTACGGCGATGTTCGTTTACGCTTTCGCCCGCGGTCTTCGGTTCGGCTGGCTTGACGCGGACGGTCCATATGCCGAGGCGGCTTTGAAGGGATGGCAGGGACTAACGGAGCATGCGATCGACCGCAAGGGCAACGTACACGGCGTATGCAGCGGCTCGCGTTACGCCTTCTCACCTCTATATTACATGGAGGATTTGCGAACGGTCCTGAATGATAATCATGGCATTGGCATTATGATGCTTGCAGGCGTGGAGATGATGCGGCTGAAGAAAGGGCTAGCCTAATGAAGCCGATGTCGGAGGAGCAACAGTTTTTGTTGGCGCAGTCTATGTCGATGATGGATGCCATTTATGATGAACGGGCTGCGATGCTTTGGAACGAGGAGGATGGCGATAGAGAAAGCCACTCTACCCGTGCAAGCGCCCATTATGCAGTCGGGTTGCTGATGCGAGGCGGTCCCGGCGATAGGGAGCGGGCTTGCGAGGTGCTGCATAGAGTCATGGATATGCAATTCGACGATCCGGAAGAGATTTATTACGGTACATTCCGTACATCTCCAGAGGCGAAAGTGCCGCCCAAAGGACATTTTCCATGGAAATCGTTTGGTCCAGGCTTCTCGTATTATTTGACCAGCACTCTTGAGCGTATCGCCGACAAGCTGTCGGGAGAACTGGCTGCGGTTGCGGGACGGGATAAGGTGCAATCAGCCTTCGAATCAGCAGCAGCCAGCATTCTGCCGCCTGTGTGGGCAAGCTACGATCCGAACTGGCGAGAGTTCATTGCTTGTGCCTTCGCCATCATTCTAGAGCATTTCGAGAGTTATCTTCCGGAAGCTGTCGTGTCCCGAATGGATCTTGCTATGGAGCGCGCGGTTATTGGCTCGGTTGAGAGACGGCTGTCCGATGCCATTCCGATGAACACGAATATTGAGCTGATGCATCTGTTTATATGCGATTATTTCGGGCACCGTCTTCACCGTGCAGAGTGGATCGCCCATGCGGATAGCTTCGCTGAGCAATTCCGCAAGTCCTTCTCCGAGTTTGGCACGTTCGCCGAATTTAACTCCAGTACGTATTACGGGGTCGACCTTACCGTGCTTGGATTTATACGGAATTATGGCCAATCCAGCGAAGTGCGCCGAATGGGCAGCGAAGTGGAGAGCGGATTATGGGACAATATCGGATTGTTCTACCATGCCGGGCTTGAGAACCTTTGCGGACCTTACTCAAGAGGCTACGAAATGGAGATGACGGCACATAGCTCGCTCGGCGTATTTCTCTATCTGGCTTTAGGAGAGAGCTGCAAGCATTTAACCGGGGTGAATTGCGAGACAAGCCATGATCCGTTAATTGCGCTGGCCGGCGTTAACGTGCCTTCGCATATTGTGTCGGCTCTGCGGAGCTTTGGCGGAGAGAGGCTGGTGCGCAAGCAATACCGCGAGCTGTGCGAACGGGATGATCCGCAGGCAAACAGTCATTTATGCACCGCAACCGCTTGGCTTGGCGAGCATCTCATGATTGGAGCGATGTGGGGGAGCCGGAATACGAGCGGACAGCTTCATCCTGCGACGATGCATTGGCAATCGGAAGACGGTGAGCGGTATTCCATGCGTATGGTTCGCAGGGAGACCGGGGGCCAATGGAGCAAGCATATGCGGGGTATTGTAACGAATGCGGAAGCGGAGAATGACAAGTTGTCCATTCAAGTCGAATTTACAACGGATAAGCTGATTGAATTGGTGTTTGAAATTAGCGGATCGGCACCATTCGCAGCGGAGATTACGGGGCGCCGTTGGCGGCTTCCGGGACTGACCTTGCACGTCACAGCCGAGGCTCCGCAGCCTATTGTCGACGCAGCAGGGGATCGTCTAGAAATCATTTACACCTATCTTCCAGCTTCTGAGAATGAACAGATGCGGTTTGTGCTTGAGCGAGTTCTAGCTTCTGAATCCGCTCCGTAAGAGCATATGTGCTCTTACAGCCGTAGACACAAACCCATCCGACCCCTGTAAGCTCACATATGCTCTTACACGCGGTCTCAAGCAAGCAGCGAACAATAAAAAAGAGGCTTAGCGCTCCATGGGAATGCGTCTGAGCCTCTTATGCGTCTATTCGCCGGCTTGCCGTTGGGCATCCCGATACTGTTTTGGTGTCATGCCAAGCTTGCGCTTGAAGACACGGTGCAAATAATTGGAGCTGCCGAAGCCATTGCGAACAGCCAGCGTCTCTATCTGCTCATTGCCGTTCTTCAGATCGCTGCACAAATGCGATAGTCGAATATGCTCGACATATTCGCTGAAGGTGGTATCCGAGACGGTGCTGAAGATGCGCTGCAGCTGCCTCGGACTAATATGGATTCGTTCGGCGACGGTTTCTAAGGACAGCGGCTCCTGATAATTGTCCTTAATGAACTGTTCGGCCAACTTGTAGCGGAACCGATTCACATTCCGGGCAGGCAGCTGCTGCGGCTGCGCTTCGGGAAAATAAGCGCGGGTCGCGCGCAGCAGAATGAGGATAATAGACTGCTTGATCAGGRTCATCAGTCCGGGCTGGCTTTCGAACCAAGCGCGATAAGCAGTCAGGAAGCAGTCCATCGCCCGAAAGCGGTCGGGGATCGGCCGAAGCGGGATGCGTCTCAGCTGCTGCACGCAGTTCTCGGCCTCCCGCCATTCGGCTTCCGCGCCCCAGTCGCCAGGCTTCCGCGTTTCCCCTTCGAGCGGTACAATCTGGACGCGCAGGCATAGCTCGTTCATACCGTCTTGGCCGTCGGCTTCTTGATAGTGCATCACCTGCGGACCGGTTACATACATCATCCCCTCCGAAAGCGCAAAAGGCTGGTCACCCATGATGACCATACCTTTGCCGCGGGGAATGAAATGAAATTCATACTCATCCGAATGTTTATGGAAGGGAACGATTTTGCCTGCCGGAAATGATACGTGGTGGAACCGAACGACTCGGATGCCATACGGTCCCCATCGGAAATCGGCCTGCAAATGCTCAAGGACATGCTGCTGCTCGTTCATTAATTCATAAGGATATGTCTTTTGGCTGGCAGTCTGCAGGCCGGATGGGGGCGATAAGGAATCAGACATAATCGGGACCTCCAGTTCAAAAATGTGTGTACATATAACGTCTATAAAGCTACGGCCGCTCCCGTTTTGGCGGCCTGCGAAGTAGCTTCCATTAACGTGGTCAGTTGAGTCGCAAGCTGAATATGGTTGTCGTCTCTGGTGCTGTTCCGAATGTGGCTAACCCACTGCTCGAACGCAGATGGCAGGGCGGACGGCAGCGGATATTCATGCCATAGCTTAGCTTCGCTGCCTTCTAGTGTCAAGCTCTTGTATCGCAGCTTGGCATCTTGCGCGCTGTAGATGGCGCTGCCCTCGGTGCCGTGAAGCTCCAGCGTGAACGGTGATGCGCGATTGTACGGCGCCCGATGGCTGGTATATTGCCGGATTTTACGGCAAAGCAGAGGCTGAAATCGATCGGCTCGGTGTGATCTATAAACGTCTATAAAGCAAAGCCGGCTGAAACAGCGTTAACGTATGCTGCTCAGCCGGTTTTTTCTATTTAACAGGGGGGACTGTCATGCTCGATGATTATGCAATAAAGCTGGCTATAGCATTGCTGTTGGGGTTGTTAATCGGGATCGACCGGCAGCTCCGTCATAAGCCGCTCGGGATCAAAACAAGCATGGTTATTGCCATCGGCAGCTGTCTCGTTACGATTGTATCTATCGAATCGGTAGCGAAATTCGCCGTTCCAGGCTTGACGACGATGGACCCGATGCGGCTCGCGGCCCAAATTGTCAGCGGCGTCGGCTTCATCGGGGCGGGCGTCATCCTGCGCCGAAATAACGACGTTATTTCCGGATTAACGACGTCGGCCATGATCTGGGGCGCTTCGGCACTCGGCATTGCGACGGGAGCGGGATTCTACAGAGAAGCGTTAGCTGCGGCGTTCTTTATTATGCTTTCCGTTAACGTCGTGCCATGGGCCATTCGTTTGATCGGTCCTTCCAAGCTGAAGGAGCGGGACTTGTCCGTCCACATTATTGTGGAGGACTATCAGGATGTGCAGGAGGTTGTCGAGGGTATTCGGTTAAGCCACAAAATCAAGCATACTAAAATTAAAGGGGTAGAGGGCAGAAGCCAGGAGCTTCATCTCATTCTTTCATTAGCAGGAAAAGGTGATCCGGCGACCAAGCTGTATCATGAAATCAAGCGAATGAACCGCGTTCATGCGGTGGAAGTGGAAAGTATCTGAGCAACCTATTGCCCGACATATTTAATCGAGTGCATATGGGTTTTGGTTAATTCAATCACTTCATGGATAAACTCCTCTTGGGMGGCTTTGAAATCGGAATTGATCCAATTCAGAATAAGTCCATAGAAGCCGTAAGCCGTGTAGTGTTTGAAATAGTCCATGTTAACGGGCATATTGTTGATCGTCTCGAATACAAACTGCTCCTTGTAAATCTTGAGTATCGTTTGCGGGAATGCCGTATGCAGCCTTGGCAACGTCTCGTCCAATTGAACAAGCTCGAAAAAATCCCGATGCTCGAAAATATAAGTAACGATATTAAAAGACGGCAGGTTTAGCTTGGACGTATATACCTTCTGGCCGGGAACGTAGGGTTTGCCAACGGCATCTTCCAATCCTTGAAGCATGGAAGTGAGCAATTGTTCAGCCAGTTCAACTTTATCTTGGTAATGAACATAGAAGGTGCTGCGATTATAAGAGGCGGCATCCACGATGTCCTTTACAGATATAGAATGGTAGCCTTTTTCTTTGATCAGTTTAATGAGAGCCGATTTGAAATGCTCTTGGGTCCTAATCCGCCGCTGTGTTGTCACCGTTTGTTCGTTATTCATGTATAGCCCTCCTTCGCAAAAAAGACATTCTCGCATGAAGTGTCTACTAGGTGGACATTTCATCATTTGTTGCTGATTGTTAATTGTGAACAGAATAGTACAATTAAGTTGTAAACAAAATATCGCTAAGTGAACGTATCCATTAGCGCTATTAAAAATATTGTACTGGAGGAATCAACGATGGGCAAATTGCAAAACAAAGTAGCTGTTATTACTGGTGGAGCATCCGGGATCGGCGCAGCTACTGCGCGTTTATTTGTATCAGAAGGAGCCAAAGTGGTTCTTGTTGATTTGAATGAAGAAAAGGGCAAGGCGGTTGAGAGCGAGCTTAGAGCGCTGAATGCCGAGGCGCTGTTCGTTAAAGCGAATATTACGAGCGAAGAAGAGGTTGCGGGCATCTTCAAACAAACCGTAGAAGCTTTCGGCAGAGTCGATGTTGTATTCAACAATGCAGGAATAGGCCGCGTTCATCCTTCGCATGAGTTGGAATTCTCCGAGTGGCGCAACACGGTTAATGTTGACTTGGATGGCGTCTTCTTGGTGGCACGAGAGTCGATTCGCGAGATGTTGAAAACGGGCGGAGGCGCAATCGTAAATACCGCATCGATGTACGGATGGGTAGGCTCACCGGGTTCAGCGGCGTACAATGCAGCCAAAGGCGGCGTAGTTAACTTGACTCGTTCGCTCGGTCTTGAATATGCGGAACACAATATTCGCGTTAACGCATTATGTCCAGGATTCATCGACACGCCGATTATTCCGGAAGAAAGCAAGCAGGCTTTGTCTGCTATGACTCCGATGAAACGTCTCGGACAAGCGGAAGAAATGGCGAAAGCCGTATTATTCATGGCTTGCGACGATTCCTCGTTCATGACAGGCAATAGTTTGATCGTTGACGGCGGCTATACGGCTCAATAATTGCAATCGAATTGAAGGATCTAGAGGGGGGCAGCTTCGTGCTGCTCCTTTTTTCGACGAAACGATGACGTCTATAGAAATGGACGACGCCAGGCGTTTCACCTTGTGCTACGGCATTCTGGGAAACTAATCTATGGGTTGCGCCTAAACCGCCTCATTTAGTTCGATTTCGGGACGTTAATGAGGCGGTTTTGCTGTCTAGTCAATAAAGTGGCTGAGTAGTTTGACGAAATGCCGCTAATCGCATACCTTTCGGCAGACCTCCTAATTTAGTTCGACGAAATGCCGTTACATACTCAAACTTGGTCGCTTTTAAGCAGTCGTGGTCGTTATCTTTCTCGTGCCGCGCTGCCTAGCCGGGAGATTCGTACCGATCACTCCGACGATAATGAGCAACGAACCGACTAAATGATACCAAGCGATCGTCTCCCCGAGAACCAAAGCGCCGGCAGCGATAGACACAATGGTGGACAGGTTGAGGAAAACGCCCATCTTCGAGGCTTCGATTCGGGATAAAATATAGCTTCCCATCAGCGCGGTGGCTAGCTGGACTGAGCCTAGAAAGAGAATCAGCCCGATAAAAGTTAGGCTTGCAAGCGGTGCGAACAGGCTGCCAAGCGTTCCGCTTGTGCCATGCACGGTGAATGAAATCACGAGCGCAGCGGCAAATCCGACGCTTACCATGAAATAGCTGATTTCCACGGGGCTAAAATGTTTGGTGATGGAGCGGGCCAACACGCTATATCCGGCAAAAGCCGTACATGACAGAAGCAGCAGGACGATGCCTTTCAGGTTGGAAAAATCGAAGCTGCTCCCCTTCATCATAAAAATAAATACAATGCCGAATACGGATAACAGCGTAGACAGCTTTTGCAGCAAGGACGTTGCTTCTTTCAAAAAAGCGCTGGCGAGTACCAACGTAACTACCGGCGAAAACGCACTGATGATTCCGCCTTCTACGGAAGTGGCATGCTGCAGCCCAAACGTCTGCAAGGTGAAAAATCCAATCGGGTACATCGTTGCGAGCAGAAGCAGCTTATATATGGGCTTGCCCCGATAATTCAGTTTAAACAGGCCGAACGCTGTCGGAATGGACAAAATAATGAACGCCGCGGCAAAGCGGAAGGTAAGCGTATCGAACGGGCTGGCGTAGTTGAGCGACAGTTTGACGAACAGGAACGATGCTCCGATAACGATGGCGTTGATAACAGCCAGCATATAGGCAAGCTTTACTCCTTTGGAGCTTTTGGACGAAGCGCCGTTACTCATGACTCAGCACCTCCTGTGAACGTTTTTTTGTTAGTTCCAACTTCTTCATCTCACTCATCCCTCTTCTAAGAATCAATTCCATGCGTCTTATCGCCGTTTTCCTAGTTAAATTAGGAAATTGTCTGTCAGTGCTTACTGACATATACCTTGTAATAATAGCTAGGGGGTCAAACCCCTAGCAAATAGGTTCACACTTTCATGCATGAAAGGCTCTAGCTCGATGTTCGGATAATTCTTCCCGGCATTTAGATCATTCATGAAGGCGCCATATTGAGACATCATGAACGTAAAGGCCTGCATTCTCGGATTGGTTCGAATCATCTTGCCTCGCTCGCCCATCGTGACAAAATAAGTCGTTAGAAACTCGAGCAGCTGCAGCGGGTGCTGCTGCGTCCGTTCTTTGAATCCGGGCAATCTGGACTCATCCTTCGTGCTGATCTCGATAAGCTTCCGATTGCGGTTCATGATCGTATGGTACGTCTTGCTGATCGTAAGCAGGTCTTCCTCCAGCTCCCACACCAGCTTCTCTTCGAAAAGCTTCCGCATCTCTTCGGCGTAATGATACCGGTCGAAGGCCGACTCCAGGAGATTCTGCTTGCTCTGAAAATGGCGGAACAACGTCTTCTCGCTTAGGCCAGCGGCCGTGGCGATCTCCTGCGTCGTTACACCGTTATAGCCCTTCTCGGAGATCAGGTTGATCGCAGCCAATAAGAGTCTGTCGCTGCTCCCCAGCTTGCTGTTATTCATATGCCCCGTACCTTTCAAAAAGCAAATGTCAGTGACTACTGACATCAGCGTATACCAGTCACATCCACCTGTCAAGGGGCATCACGGAAACGTACAAGTCCTGCATATAAATCAAAAAAAGAACCGGCAACGTCTGCCGATTCTTCACTCATATATATTGCACGTTAACGAATAACGTGATATGATTACAAAACGATTGCCTTATTTCTAAATGAAACGGATTTATTGCATCTTAACTACAATATAATTGTAGCATGTGGAATCGTTGTTTGTCAAACGTTATTTTCTTCATTCTACTTAAGCAAGGAGCGTGGTCGTGAACATGGTAAACGAGAACGATTGGCAGCAAGAGCAGGAGCGGCTGGATCTGGTTACGGAGAAGCTGCGATCGGCAATCGCCGAATTGGAGCCGGAGGTGACAGGCCTTCGGAACCAGGTAGCTGACATTCGCAAGCGGTTCTGGGAAGAAGTTACGATCAACACGAGCACGTATGAGGATTTCGAAGACAGCTTCTACAGTATTAAGCAGCAAGAAGCAATATTGACGGAGCGGGAGCGCAGCCATCGGCAACGGCTGCTGCGCTTTAAGAGCATGAAGCGACTGCTGCCGACGCCTTATTTCGGCCGGATTGATTTTCATGAGGATGGTCTAAGTTCCAGCGAGTCTATCTATATCGGTGTTGCATCCTTCGTTGATGCAGACGGTATCGACTTCCTGGTGTATGACTGGCGAACACCTATTGCAAGTATGTATTATGACCATTCGCCGGGGGTGGCTGCCTACGAAACGCCGGGCGGCACCGTCTCGGGGACGATGACGCTGAAGCGGCAATACCAGATCCAAGGCGGGCAGCTGCGCAATGTGTTCGATACGAGCATAACGATCGGCGACGAGTTGCTTCAGCAGGTGCTTGGCAAGAGCGCCGATAACCAAATGAAAAGCATCGTAGCAACCATCCAAAGGGAGCAGAATGCCATCATCCGCAACGTAAAGAGCCGAATGCTCATCGTGCAAGGGGCAGCCGGCAGCGGAAAGACGTCTGCGGCACTGCAGAGGGTAGCCTACTTATTATATAAATACCGCAATAGGCTCAAGGCGGATCAAATTGTCCTCTTCTCGCCTAATCCGATGTTCAACAGCTATGTATCGACGGTTCTTCCGGAGCTCGGGGAAGAGAATATGCAGCAGACGACGTTCCAGGAATATCTCGATCATTGGTTAGGGACTGCGTTCAATCTAGAGAGCCCATTCGAGCAGATGGAGTATGTACTAAGTTGGGAAGGTACTGAGGGCTATGAAGCGCGGCTTAGCGGAATCCGATATAAGACATCCGAAGCATTCCTGACTGCACTCCAAAGCTATGGGCAGTGGTTGTGCAAGGAAGGCATGTTATTCCGCGGCATTAGCCTTCGAGATCGGGAGCTGATCACTACGGAGCAAATCGAATTGCAGTTCTACAGCTACGACAGTTCGATTCGACTGGCTAATCGCGTTGCTCTGCTGCAGGAATGGCTGATGGGTGAGCTGCGGTCACTTGAACGTAAAGAGCAGGACGCGAACTGGGTCCAGGATGAATTGGACTATCTCGACAACGACCAATATGCCGAGGCTTACAGCATGCTGCGCAAGAAGTACGGGCAAGAAACGGTCGTTCTGCCCTTCGACGAACAATACAGGGAGATGCTGGAGGCAATGCAGGCGGATGAAGACGATGATTCGGACTTTCGAATGCAGGATGAAGAAGAGGAACTGCTGCGCCGGATGATCGTGAAGGAGTCCTTCAAACCGCTCAGACGGGACGTGAAGAGGCTAGTATTCATAGATGTRGTAGGGCTTTATAATCAGTTGTTCCGTGATGCTGCCGCTTATCAGGAGATGACAAGCGGGATTGAAGTGCCTGCGCATTGGCCGGAAATCTGCAAGCAAACGAAGGAGAAACTGGAACGGAACGAACTGTTTTACGAGGATGCGACTCCGTTCTTGTATCTGAAAGAGCTCGTAGAGGGTACTCGCATGAATATGGAGGTTCGGCATCTATTTATCGACGAAGGTCAGGACTATTCGTCCTTCCAATTCTCGTTCCTCAAGCAGCTGTTTCCTAGGGCCAGTATGACGGTGCTGGGCGATTTCGGTCAGGCGATCTTCCCCCAAGCGACGAATCTGCACGAGTCGGATTCGCCATTGATTCGGCTTTACGGCGAAGAGGACACGAGCTTGATCCGTCTTATTCGGAGCTATCGTTCAACCCGCGAGATTGTAATGTTCACGAAGGCGCTGCTGCCTGGCGAAGAGATTGTGCCTTTCGAGCGGAGCGGTGCGAAGCCGTACCTCTTAAGGACTGGCGATGATGCAAGGAGGGCGGCGCGAATCAATGAAGATCTTGCGGCACTGCAAGCTGAAGGCTTCGACTCCATCGCTATCATTACGAAGACTGCAGCGGAAAGCCGTGAAGCTTATGAAGCATTGAAGGCACAGGGCGGTGGGGAGCTGCGGCTTATTACGAAAGAGACTCTTACCTTTGAGAAAGGCGTAATGGTTATTCCTGCGTATCTAGCCAAAGGTGTCGAGTTCGACGCGGTGCTGATCTACGATGCCTCTTCCGAGTCGTACCAACGGGAGAGCCAGCGGAAGCTCTTCTATACGGCATGTACACGAGCGATGCATCGTCTTCTGCTTTACACGACAGGAGATTGGACACCGTACATCGCATCATTGAATCCGTCTCTGTATGAGATGGAATAATAAATGAAGTAAGGAGTCTATTTGTAAGGCATTCCTCGAAGGAAGCCCACAAATAGGCTTTTTTCTTGATAGCAACTGCAGGTTGCGGAGGGCGGCAACGAAAGGTAGCTTTACTTTTGGGATCGGATTTTACAATAATGGGGTACAGATTGCGGGAAGGTGATAGCTGATATGATATTTGGCGATAAGTTGAAGATCGAGAGAAAAAACAAAGGCTGGTCGCAAGAGGAATTGGYCGAGAAGCTGTTCGTCAGTCGGCAGTCCGTGTCCAAGTGGGAGAACAATCAAAATTATCCGAGCATTGAAATCATTATTAAAGTAAGCGATCTATTCGGAGTGACCATTGACGAGCTATTAAGGAGCGATGAGGAGTTGACGAAAAAAGTGATTCATGACGGGAAGCAATTAGCATATCCAAGGCTGAAATTTATGTTTGATGTTTTATTTCTGATTGGCGTCGTTCTGTTGATTATTAAGCTGGCGGTTGTCATACTGAATAAATTGGCGGGCTTCGATATGGTGTTGTACGGCGGGTGGTTTATTTGGAACTTTGGGCCGTTGATCTTGATGATCGGTGCGGGGATTGGTTCCGGCGTATTGAAAGAAAAATATAAAGAGGGTTAGCGCATATGACGATTGAGAAACAACAACGATATCGCTTCAGTGAAGCTCCTATATGGGAGATACAGCGGAGCTATTATGAGCAAAAAGGAATAAGGGCATGGAATAATGACCAGGTGCCTCAATATATAACGAGTAATCCGATGATTGCTGCCGCTTATGCGGAAATGATATTTGGCTTTCTTCAAGACCGGGCTGCTAAGAAATATCGTTCAGAGCCTGTACTTATTGTGGAGCTTGGAGCGGGGGCGGGACGTCTTGCTTACCATGTGCTGCATGAGCTATGTCAATTAAGGGACTACGCAGGCATTTCATTGCCCTCGTTCCGTTATATTATGACGGATTTGGCGATGCACAACGTGATGGCTTGGAAGGAGCATCCTGCTCTGCAAGCTTTTATTGCCGAAGGGCTGCTCGACTTTGCTCGTTTCGATGCGGTTCACGATACCGAATTAAACCTCGTGATGTCCGGCACAACCGTTAGTGAGGGCGATCTGCAGCAACCGATAGTTATCGTTGCCAACTACTTCTTTGACAGTATTCCGCAAGAGCTGCTTTATGTCGGTGACGGCCAGATTTATGAGGCAGATGTGTTTGTTGAATATCCAGAGGATAGAGAGTCTCTTACGCCGACACAGCTATTGGATCAAATAGAGCTGCATTATGAGCATAGACGTACACCGGAGTACGAAGCAGAGGATTATCCATACCGCGATGTGATTAGGGTGTATCAGGAGCAGCTAGAGGACTCGCATATTTTGTTCCCTGAGGTTGGAATCACTTGTTTGGAAAGAATGAATTTGCTTTCCCGTGAGGGCTTTCTGTTGCTGACGGCGGACAAAGGCGATCACTTGCTTGATAACTGGAAGTTCGCAGATCCGCCTGAGTTGGTCGTACATGGAAGCTTCTCGCTTACAGCCAACTACCATGCGATAAATCATGTATTCGAACAACAGGGTGCTGCCGTTTTGTTTCCCTCGCATCATTATAAAAACATAAATGTGGGCTGCCTGATACACACCGATGAGCCGACGGGATATGGCAATACAAGATTAGCTTATCGACGGTCGATCGAACGTTTTGGCCCGGACGAATTTTTCAGCCTGAAGGAATGGGTAGATCTTCATCTAGGAAGCATGGGTTTCCAGCAGCTGTTAAGCTTTTGGCGCTTGGGCGGCTATGATGCGGAATTTTTCATTCAGAGTAAAAAGCAGCTCTCCCGTCTGTTGCCGGATGCGAACGATGAAGAAATGCAGGATATATGGAGAGGCATACAGCTCATGTGGTCATCGTATTATGACATCGAGCATCGCAACGATCTGGCGCTCAATGCCGGAATGGTGCTGTTCGAGATGGAAATGTACGAAGATGCCATGTTTTTCTTGGAGGTATCGGTCCATGAAGACCAGGCTGAACGCATTTCAACCTTATATTATTATTTGGCTATTTGTTGTTTGGAGCTTGAGATGGATGAAGAGGCTTCGCGTTACACGAGGGAATTGTTAAAGCTGGAACCTGATCATGATGAGGGTTTGGCGTTGTTGAACCGGTTGAAGTAGGAGGAGGGAGTCGGGCATGGAGCGTATATTGTTCGAGTACATGACCAAGTTTACAACGCTTAGCGACGAAGAACAGCGGGAAATCGCCCAACAAATCCCCATCGAGTCATACAAAAAAGGAACCGTTCTCCTTGCGCAGGGAGACGTTCCTTCCAAATGTTATTTCGTGTTGAAAGGCTGCATCAGGCAATATTCCGTTAATGAGTTTGGGAAAGAGGTTACGTCTAATTTTTATACCGAAGAGCAAGCGATCTCGGTCTTCAATCACCATAAGCAGGATAAGTCTTCGGATTACACGTTTACATGCCTTGAAGATTCGGTATTAGTTGTTGGCATACTTGAACATGAAAGGGACATGTACAGCCGATACAACCAATTGGAATCGATGACCCGCATCATGGTAGAGCAGTTTTTTGGCCTTGTACAGGAGGAATTCGCTTCGTTTGTCGCTTCTACGCCCGAAGAAAGGTTTAAAGCTCTATTGCGAAACCGCCCCCAGCTGATCGATCGCGTGCCCCAGCATCAATTAGCGAGTTATCTCGGAATGACTCCGGAGTCATTAAGCCGAATTAAGAAGCGGGTTTCCATCCTCTGAACAGCAGCCATATCCCAAAACCCAATTCTCCGGCTGTCATGGGAGCGATAAATACATAATTAAGGATCGATATCATTTGATCGTATTGTGGTAGAAGCGCGGTGCCTAAGTGAATGGTTATATAGCCGAAGGAAGCAAGCAGCATGAGGACACCGAGGATCTTAGGTATATGGTTTGATTTCAGAGCCAGATAACCGACAATCATGAGATGTCCGCCGAAAATAACTAAGCCGATCGACCACATCGTTTCGAAGGCTTCCAGTGAAAGCATCACATATGCTTGGAGATGATCCGTCTTTAGTGCGGATAAATAGTAAGGATTATAAGCGAGCAGCATGACAAAAATGAGATTGAGCAGGGCAACGCCCAATATAGCCGTATAAATAAGACGGAAGCAGGCGCCTAGCAAGGAAATGTTCTTGTTGATCGGTTTAAGCAGAACGTAGAAAGCCCAGGCGACTACGATATCGCAAATCAGGATCAGGAGCCAGCCCAGGATCTCGGCTTTGAACAGGAGCTCCGACGATAGGAGATTATCCCATGTAGCGGCGGGGTCCCCCTGTACGACCAGACTTCCATGAGCATAGCCATAACAAAAAAACGCCGCGATGGCCATAATGATTAGCGTTATGCCGGCAGCTAGAGCGGATGGTCGATGACCGGAGTTTTCGGCTTGAATATGAATCATTTAAACAACCTCCCTATTATCCAATATGGTTTCATCATACTTGGAGGATCATAGGGAGGCATTGACTTAAATCAAGACGGACAACAAAAAATCATTTCTATCGGTATTGCCGCATCAAACGAATATACTCTCTGGCGATCTTGAGGTCCTCCAGCGCTTCCTTCGATTCGCAAGGGGCCGGGCGCTCGCCGCGTACGGCAGCGATCGAAGCAGACGAGCAAGCTTTCATGCCACTCGATCGAGGTGTGGTAAGGGGCCATCTCCAGCGCAACGGTGATGCCGCTGTCGCTTTCCCCGTTTATTGCAGTTTGCCGTATTCAACGCTTTGCTTCCATTCCTGCGTGCTCCATCGCGGGGTCGGAACGTTTGTGATAGCCGACCATATGGAGAGTTGCTCTTTCCTCCGCGATCCTCACTAATTGCTCGCCGGCCTCGACGGCCCGCTTGGCCCTCTTCCGATGAGATCCTAGCTTATTACACAAGTATACGGACTCAGCTTCTCCACCATGAATTTCCACTTAAGTTACTGCAAAAATCCAACATAGCAGTCTGGCTAACGGCTAGCTGCATACGTACAAAAGGGCTACCACTAAGCGATCTCCCTCTCAACAGAATGTGGGAGATCGTTTTTTGACCCGCCACCAAAGGACGGCATAAGCTAATTCGCCTTGTCTTGTTGCATGTTTTTATGTCGTAGTTTGTCATTTTGTAGTCATCGGGAAGCAATATACTTGTCTACATCATGGGTACAAAACAAATTTTTTTAATTTTTATTAATTGGGAGTGGAGAAAAGACATGGTAATAAGAGATGGGAAAAGCAATTCAAGCATTAAGCGAATGATGTCACAATGGATGGCAGTTGTCATGGTATTGACCACAGTTTTGACGGTCTTTCCTGGAGCAAGTCACGCAATGGCTGGAGCTGATTCTATTACATCGGCAACAGCAGCAGTAAGCGGCGACAACACTACTGTAACCGTTACGTTTAATACGTATGCGACTCCAACGGTTTCTTTGGTCGATCTAATATCGAACATTGAAATTGAACGTTCGGGTTCCGATACAGCTGTTAGTCTTTTAACGGACGATGCTGACAATGAAATCAGTATAATAGAGGATGAGGAAGAGGAAGTCAGCCGATTAGTTATTACGCTCGATACGGCGCTCGAGGGTGCCTCCAATGCCGTTACGGTTAAGGCGGGCTCCGTTATGAATAGAGACAGCGTCAGCTCGGTTGCTGACATAACCGTCAACAATATCACGGCACACGATATTACTCCGCCAGCTTTTGTGGGCGCCGAATCGTCCGATGGCGATGATGTGTATTTGAAATTTGATGAGAGTTTTACGATTAATGTGCCTAACGGGGGCAATGCCGATACTTTCTTAGCAAGCCGCATTAGTATTTCGTCTGAGGGGGGAGCGTTCGTACCCTTTACTTCGCAAGCTGGCCAGGCCTACCAAGAAGATGCAGCTCAAATTTACTTGTCCTATGATAACGATGTGAGCATCATTGCAGGCCCGAATACGGTTATCAAAATCGCAGCCGGCACTTTAATAGATGAAGCAGGCAACCTGAATGCGGAAATGAATGTACAGGTTAGTCCTCCTGTCATCGAAAGCGCCGAAATTAGCAGCGACAATCGTGATGTAACGATTACTTTCAATAAGAATGTGTTTGACCATACAAATAACTACTTAAAGAACTATATTTACTTAGCAAGAAACACCAATTCAAACAGCGAGGGCTTAGCAGAAGGCGATACCGTATCGATTGTTGCCAACCAACTGCATATTCACTTTGCAACGGCTTTGTACGGGGATTCCAATCAAATCATTATACAGGGCAATACGCTTAAGGACGCTTACGGGAATGTTCAGAATAGCTCCCGAGCATCGGCTTTGATTCAAGCCCATGAGCTGGAAGACGATCAAACGCCGCCTAAGCTTGTGAATTATTTATTTACCAATTCCTTGCATGATTTAGCTTTGATCTTTGACGAAGAGGTAACGATCAATGAAGAAGACATCGCGTATTTCAAACAAAGTGTAAGGCTGTATCTAAATTACTACGGATATTATCACGGGCTTCCTGCGGATGCGACGGTGACCATCTCCGGTTCTGTCGTAAACATTCACTTCCCAACTTTACCAGCCGGCAGTGTCAGTGTTTTTTACTTCTATGGAATGAACGTCATGAGTGATAGGGCTGGAAATATGTATAATGGTCAGATTGAGACTCAATGGGTTAACGTGGACGACTATATACATCCTTATATTAATTCAGGATATTTCTCGAAAGACGGCCGTTTCTTAAGTATTGATATCAGCACGCGCTCGGGCGAATTAGTCGATCTTACTCTTGATGCACAGGGCTCGCACTTGAAAGATCGTATTACCCTATCAATGGATAACGGATTAACCTTCTCGCCCTTAGAAGCAGATGATGTTGTAACGATGGCAGAGGATAAAATAATGATTATTTTTGCCGAGCGGAAAACAGGCGGCTCGATAAGAGTCAAGATCGCTGCGAATACAGTAAGGGATGTTCATGGATATGGAGACGCCAATATTGAATTAAATGAAGCGATTGCTTATAACACKCCTGATATGACAGGCTATTTCCTTAGCAACGCAGCAAGCGAATTCGTATTCGAGGACAATTCCGATTGGAGATCCAATGTAGGCTCGGTCATGATTTATGATAATAATTACGACACATATAGACAGTTAAACAGCTCGGAATATGTTTTATCTGAGGGTAAGTTCATAGTTAAGCAAGGTGTTTTCCAAGAGGGCAGCTATTATTATATTCGAATTAATGCGGCGGGCTATAGCGAAAAAGAGCTCAGCGGAAACAGCTATCGATCGTCCGAACTATTCTATATTACGGCTCCGGTAGTAACCGCAACAAACGGCATTACGGCTACATTAAATTTGCTTAGCAATGCCTATAATGACGACACCATCGGCAATCAAACGATTATCTTCGAATTGTTCGACGGACAAACGCCGGTTAGCATCGTAGCAGCAGATTTGAAAATCGGCACAGGCACGTATTCCGCCAATTTCAACGTGAGCGATGCGGCTACAAATTCAGATTACACGGTCAAAGCTTATGTAGTCAGCCATTATAACAACGATCCTGCTTATGTCGGATTAAATCTAGCTACGGTGAAGACGCAAAGCGAATTTGAACTGGCTCTAATCCAAGCGGCCGAAAACAACTATCCTAACTAATTGGAAAAGGAGGAACCAACAAGTGAAATTCCGCAAGCTAAGTATCCTACTAGCTCTTATGCTTTGTTTATCTCTAGTTCCTGTTGCAGCTTATGCGAGCAGTTCTGAGATCGAGTTAAATCCGATTGCAGCAGTTGAGCAGGGCGACTCCGTTGTTATTTCCGGCACAACTACGCTGACTGAAGTCATTGTTAAAGTGCTGCGTCCTAGCAACAGCGTTTTGTTTTACGATATCGTACAAACAAGCGGCGGACAATTTTCCGTTTCGTTTACTCTTGCCGACAGCGAGGCTAAAGGAACGTATAAGGTCGTTGCCGGACAGGCGGACCAAGTCGACACGGTGGACTTTGTTGTTAAGTCGGCTAGTACAGGTGGTGGCGGTGATCCGATAGGAACGATTACGCCTCCTGAAACAGCACCTGATACGAGCCGTCCTGTAACGCCGGGTGAAACGAATGCCAATCCGGTTGTCGTTGATACCAGCAACAATGTTGTCGATCCTTCAAAGGATGCGAATGGTCGAGTAACAAACATTGTTAAGCAAGACGATGCTGCTCTTGCTGCTGCCCTCGCCGAAGCGGCGCGTCAGGATAACCATGGTGATACTCCGATTGTTTATATTGCTTACAGCAATAAACCAGGAGAGGGCGTTGAGTTCAATCTATCGGCAGCAATCCTGGCTGCTGCTGCACAAGGCGCGCCGGACACGATTGTTTCCTTGCAAACGATGGACGGGGAGTATTCTTTGCCTCTAAGTATTATCGATTTTGCTGCACTTGCGCAAAGTTTGGGCACTACACTGGATAAGATCAGTATCCAAGTGAATATTTCGACAGTTGCGGCGGATATCAATGCCCAGATTAAAGAAAAGGCGCTTGATTTGGACGCTTCCCAGCTTGGAGTGGCTATTCAATTCACGATCACCGTTGCAGGTAATGGAAAATCAATCGAGTTGAACCAATTCGGATCTGTCTATGTCGATAGAAACATCGTATTGGACAGCACGGCGGATAATGCTCATGCAACCGTTGTTCTGTACGATCCGGTGACAGGTCAATTTTCCTTCGTACCGGCTACGTTCGAAAAGCAGAAAGACGGCACGACAAAGATTACGTTTAAACGGAACGGCAACAGTATATATACCGCCCTTTCCCTAACGAGAACATTTAATGATACCAGCACCCATTGGGCTAACAAGGATATTGAACTGCTGGCTTCCAAGCTGATCGTTAAGGGCGTTTCGGATAACCAGTTTGCTCCGAACAAACCAATTACGAGAGCGGAATTCACAGCATTATTAGTCCGTTCCTTAGGCTTGTCGGTGGAAACGCCTTCCACTAATTTCAAGGATGTAAGCACGGACGATTGGTTCGCTGGCGCCATCGGCGCAGCTGTGAAAGCTAAGCTGGTTGAAGGCTATAACGATAACAGCTTCAAGCCAAACGATACGATTACTCGTGAACAAATGGCCGTTATGGTGGCAAGAGCTATAACAGCAGCAGGCAAAACGGTTCATGTCGAAGAGCAGCACAATCAATCTTTGGCTGTATTCACTGATTATGAAGACATAAGCAGCTGGGCGCAGAAGTCTGTAGCGCAATCCATTGAAGCGAAGATCATTACAGGTCGGACAGACGGGTCGTTTGCTCCTTCGGCAAATGCTACTCGTGCTGAAGCGGTTGTCATGCTGAAGCGGTTATTGCAATATGCAGCCTTTATAAACTAAACGGCAGAAAGTTCGTTGAAAGGGAGTGCTAGCCTTTGGTTGGCACTCTTTTTTGTAGATTAAATTCTATATTCTGTTAACATTAGTTGCATAGCGAAACATCACATATTTTGTCGGGAGCTGGCATCGGTGCAATATAACTTGTATTTATCAGCTCTACTCATCGCAGCTACCTGCTGTACATTAATTATTTCCTACCTATCCTGGAATAAGAGAGAACTTCCCATTGCAAGAAGCTATGGACTGGGTATGCTGGTCAGCGCGTTTTATTCGTTGGGATATGCCTTTGAGATCATTAGCATCAATTTGGAGCATATTCGTTTCTGGCTTCGTCTGGAATACATCGGAATTTCTTTCTCTACTGTATTTTGGGGAATAATGGTGCTGCAATATACGGGCCGGCAAGCATGGGTGAGCAGAAAAGTTGTTGCATGGCTGATGGTCAGTCCTATTATTACCTATATCGCTCATTTGACGAACGAGTGGCATCATTTTTTCTATACGAGTATGACGATCGATGAATGGAGAGGCATGCCGCTCGCCGTCTTGGCAAAGGGACCGCTGTACTATATTCATGTTGTATATGCCTATTCCCTATTTGTAATAGGCATGGTTATGTTGATCCAAATGTTCATGAAAGCTACGCCCCGTATGAAAAAACAAATCGCCTTTATGATTATTGGTTCGTGGGGGCCCTACGGATTCACTTTGGTTTACTTAAGCGGGTTGATTGATATGCCTATCGATCTATCACCCTTTGGATTTGTATTGTCAGGTGTATTCTATATGTGGGGTATTTATCAATTCAACATGCTGAGACTAGCTCCTCTGGCATCGCAAAAGGTATTCGAATCGATGCAGGATGCAGTTATCATAATGGATATGGACAATATTCTAACAAGCTATAATCAGTCGGCGGAACGTATAATTGGTGGATTGAACAAATTGTTAATCGGCCAGCCTGCTGACCAAATATTAGCCCAATACCCCGTGTTGTTAGCCAAAACGATTCAAAAGCCTTCCTTAGAAAGCAGAGTGCGCCTTGTAGATTCGGAGGCCGTCGCTTTTTATAATGTCCATCTATTTTATTTCAATAATAAAAATCAAAAGCCGGTCGGCAAAGCGCTTCTATTAAGCGATGTGACGGAAATGGTGCGCTCCGAGGAGAAAGTGCTGGAGAATGCAAGAAAGCTGAGTGAGCTGAATACGTTCAAGGATAAAATGTTCAATGTGGTCGCGCATGATATCCGCGATCCTCTCGCCGTACTCATCAACTTGATGGAATTAATGGAGGAAGAAATCCATGCACGGGGAGAAAGCCCGGATGAAATCGTGTTGGAAATGAAACAACAAATCGAGAACACGTTTATTTTAGTGGAGAGCTTGCTGGATTGGTTTCGCAGTCAACAAAAGGGTTTTGTTTTTCACCCCATGGAAAGGGATTTAGGTCATGTGGTGCAGCAAAACTTGCGTTTACTGCATGTTCGCAGCGAAGGAAAGCGCATCCAAATCGTATCTGATATACCAGACCGCTCGTACGTGTATGCCGATAAGGAAATGCTTGATTTAATTATTCGAAACCTGCTGTCCAATGCGATTAAATTTACAGATCTCGGCGGTAGAATTACGTTGAAAGCAAGCGTGAAGGGCAATCAAATGATCGTAGCTATAAGCGATACGGGAGAAGGGATATCCCCTGATCAAGCCCGAACGTTACTTAACGAAACGTATCCGAGCTCATCTGTGGGGACAGCCGGAGAGCGGGGTGTAGGTCTAGGGCTGGCCATGTGCAGGGAGTTCGTCCGATTAAACGGCGGGGAAATATGGTTCGACAGCGCTCCTGAGCAGGGAAGCACGTTTTATTTCTCTATTCCAGCTTCCCGGGAATCATTACCAGCGCGAGCCTTGAGCATTGGAGGAGAAGCCCTATGAAAGTTATTGTGATCGACGATGAGAAGGCGATGCACTTAATTCTGAAGCGAATGCTGGGTAAAATGGAAGGCATTGAAATAGCGGGTTTCTTTCTGGAGACGGGAACCGCATTTACATATATGAAGAACCATGAGGTAGACATCGTCTTTCTAGATATCAGCATGCCAAGGGAAAGCGGATTAGAGTTTGCCGAGAGGCTGCGGGAGAGCGGCAAACAAACGAAGCTCGTATTTATAACCTCCCACAAGGATTATGCGCTGCACGCTTTCGACGTATATGCCTTTGATTATATTGTGAAGCCCGTTGTTCAGGAAAGGCTTCAAAAAACCGTTCAAAGGGCTCTGGCAGAGAGTCATTCTGAGCGCGTGCTCCATGCGGATTCGAAGCAGATATCCGAGACCGTTTTATTTAATTGCTTGGGCGGAATCGATATTCGAAGCGAGCAGGGTAACAGGGTCAAATGGAAATCAAGTAAAAGCGCAGAGCTATTCGGTTATTTGCTTATGCACAGAGGCAGGCTTGTATCCAGGGCGAGACTGATCGACGATATATTCAGCGGCATGGAGCAGAAAAACGCGGAAATATACTTAAATACAACGGTATATAAGCTGCGCAAAGTGCTGGATCAGTACGGGTTAAAGGAAAGCCTGCATTCGGATATTAGCCATTACGGACTTAATCTTAGCCGTGTGCGTGTCGATTTTCATATCTTTGAAGAGGATATTAGGAAGATGGCTATCGTCAATGAAGTGAATATCGATCAGGCTTTGCAGCTCGAACAGTCATATACGGGAGAGCTTTTCGGAGAGTATGCTTTTAATTGGGCATTGAACGAAGTGGAGCGAGTATCATTGATGTATCATTCCTTCTGTCGACGATTATGTCAGGCCCTCTATGATAACGGAGATATGGATACAGCCGTTCGGCTCCTTCTGAAGCTCAAGGGGCGCAATCCGATAGATGAAGAAACGATTATGCAGCTTATGAAGGCGTTGGCCATGCAGAAACACAAAGAAGCGCTAACGTTGCATTACCTGCAATTCGTTGAAAGGCTGCAGCAAGAAATAGGTGTAGCACCGTCCAGAGAGGTTACGGTGCTGTACGAGCAGTTGTTGGACAATATGGATTTGTAAGAGATGGGGTCACCGCGAGGTGGCCTTTTTGGTTGTACATCCAACCTTCTTGCAACGTACACACGATGTACACAGCAGTCCTCTATATTTACACTTAGAAGAACACGCGGAGGTGAGTCAGTCAAATAAGGATCGGTTTAATAGATAGGGTATAAGAATTGCTGTCCAGGCTTACATTATGGAACAAAGATAGCGTGTAGATACGGAGCGTACTGCCATGAATCGGAAGATACTATTAGTCGAAGACGATATGCTTATGCGTGAATTTATAACGGACTATTTCAAAAAAGAACAGTGGCAGGTGTACGAGGCGGAGAACGGGAGAGTCGGGCTGGAATTATTCGAACGGACTTCCGTCGACCTTGTCGTCCTAGACATTATGATGCCGGAAATGGACGGCTGGTCGTTATGCAGGCGCATTCGAGAGAAATCCGATGTTCCGATCATCATTATTACGGCACGGTCGGAAGACGATGATCAAATGATGGGTTTTGAGCTTGGAGCAGACGAATATGTAACGAAGCCTTTGAGTCCGAGAGTGCTGGTTGCTCGGGCAACCGCGTTAATGAAGCGGAAGGAGGGAACGATGGGGCAGCAAGGCAATGTGCTCGCCTATGGCGACCTGCTCATCAATCGAATGGCTCATACGGTAACCGTAGCGGGAGCGGCGATTCCATTGTCGCCGAAGGAGTATGAATTGCTGCTCTTCCTCACCAAGCATTATGGAAAGGTATTGTCCCGAGAATATATTTTGGATGCGGTATGGGGTTACGATTATTATGGCGACTTGCGCACGGTAGATACGCATGTTAAGAAGCTTAGGGCCAAGCTCGGAGATGAAGGTCGATACATTCGTACCGTCATTCGTGTTGGCTACAAGTTCGAGCTGGAAGCATGAGAAAGCATAGTGTCGTTCGTAAGCTGTTCGTTGTCACGTCCGTTCATATCTTACTTGTTTTTTCCTTAGTCATGCTTGCGGAAGGCTTGTTTTTCGAACGGTTCTACCGCGCATCCAAGGTGGATGCCCTTGAGCGGAATATGAATCAATTCGCCGAACGGTACCGTCAATCTGAAGAGAATGAACGTCTCGTCTCGCCGCTGCTCGGCACATTCATGAATGAGAACGATGCGAGCACGGCGGTCTTGAATAGCCGGTTCGAACGTTTAACGTTGAATCCTTATTATGTGAAGCTGGAGACGGGGAGCAAGCTCGTTACGATCCTTATTCCGACAGCAGGGATGACGATGGATGCAATCCCGCAAGGGCTTCAGCCCGGGGATGAGCTGGCGGTAGACGGAATCTTCATGGATGAGAAGGATACCGTACTGCATCCGGTCGTTATAAGTCCGAATAGCTCCGAGCCTGAAGTCGGTATGGTACGCGTGACAGGGAAAATTACCGATGTGCTGCTGCCCGAGAAACGCTCGTACAACCCTCTTTATCAAGATACGATAATTGACGATGCGCTTAGCGATTGGGTGCCGGAAGTAGACTCTTATCTTACTCGTCTCCAAAGCGGCTCAGTCATACAGATGAATTGGAGGGATGACTGGAGCGGAGTTGAGTATGCCGTGCTCATCCGAGCATTGCCGGATGACAGCCATGGAGCGCGTTACTTTATTGCGATGACCTCCCTCCAGCCTGTCGGGGAAGCGGTCGGGATATTGAAGCAATACGTCTTCTATATCGCGCCGATCATCGTCGTGCTCGTCATTCTTCTGTCCATGGTCTATTCGAAAATCGTCTCGCGTCCGCTCGTGCAGCTAAGCCACACGGCAGAGCGCCTCGCACGGCTGGACTTTACCGAGCAGCCCTCGATTCATTCGAAGGATGAGTTCGGCGAGCTATCGCGCAATATGACTTTATTATCTCGAAATCTGGACAGCGCCTTGCAAGAGCTTACGCTTGCCAATGTGCAGATGCAGCAGGATATGAGAGAGAAGGAAAGGTCCGAGGAGCTTCGCAAAGAGCTGATCGCGAACATATCCCATGAGCTCAAGACTCCGCTTGGTATCGTCAAAGGGTTTGCGGAAGGGCTGCAGGACGAGGTGGCAAGCGACAAGAGAGACCGATATCTAGCCTTAATCGTGAATGAGACGGATCGGATGAATGCGCTCATAATGGATATGCTGGAGCTTTCCAAATTCGAGGTGAAGGCTGTCCAGTTGCAGCCTAGACGACTATTGCTGACGACTCTCATTCGGAAGGCGGCCGATTCGTTCGACCAGCAGTTGGAGAGCAGGCAGCTAGCCATTCGATTCATCGTGGATGAAGAGAAACCAATGTTCGTTATGGCGGACGCTAGAAGGATGGAGCAGGTCGTATTAAACTTACTGAGCAATGCCATCCGTCATGCGACGCAGAATAGTACCATTACAATCAGTGTTAGACGAACATCCGGAGGTAAAGTATCGACAACGATTGAAAATTTAGGGTCGCCCATTGCCGAGGAAGATTTGAGCCGAATATGGGATCAATTCTACCGGGCCGAGCGTTCCCGGGATCGCAAATCCGGCGGGACGGGTCTTGGACTTGCCATTGTGAAGCATATTCTAGAGCTGCACGGGAGCGAGTATGGTGCGACGAACACGATATCAGGCGTTGCCTTTTCTTTTAACTTAAACGAAAGCAGGGAAAATCCCAATGAAAGCTAAAAAATATATGTTACTCGTATTCACTATGCTGGTGCTTCTTCTAGCCAGTGCATGCGGCACGAAAACGGGCGCCGAAGCGCCTGCGGACGCGGCGACGTCGAAGCCGGAGGCTTCCAGTCCGGCGAATACCGATAAACCAGCCGACGACGATAAGGCAGACGCAGATAACGAAATTTTGATCATCATTGATCAGACCCCGAAGCCAATCGAAGGGAATAGCTTTGATTTTACAGTGAAGCAGCTTCCTGAAGGATATGCTCTAGCAGAAATGCAGTGGGTTTCCGGGTCTAACAAAATCATTAATTCCATCCAGGATGCAATTGCCCATGGAGGCAACGGAGAAGACGGATTTTATATTAGCGGAGACGGACAATTCATGGGTTTCTTCTATCCGGATACGATGAAGGATGAGAAGGGCGAGGTTATCTTCATCTTCAGAAATGAAGCGGGCAAGGAGCTGACTTGGAAGAAAGAGATCACGTTGAACTGATATCATAGCTTCATAACGCAACTAAGGCACCCGGCTGACGGGTGCCTTTCGCTGTATTCATTATTGCTTTCGATTCATAGCTTGGTATCTTCGAATCGTTCGATACATGCTGAGATCCTTCAAGTAGCGGAAGCCGCCTACCATCGGTGTGCAGTTGGCTTCAATCATCCATACGCGGCCGTTCACATCGACTGCGAGATCGTAGCCCCAGATCGTCTGCGCTTTGAAGGTACGAGAGAATACTTTGGACGCTTTGAGCGACAAATAATCGAGGTCGGCCATCGTTTTCCCGATGTTTTTGATATGCGCTTGCTGGAGCGCTCTTCGAACCGTTTCGACATTCGCCCCTTGCTGGAGGTTCGTGACGATTGAGCCTTTCTTGCCGATCTTGGCATACTTGCCGGTAATGATCCATTTGGATTCGCCTTTCTCGCGCTGTACGATGTAGCGAAAATCGATCAGCTTGCCTTCGACGCTAGCGAGCGCGATGCAATATTGGATAATGAGCGTCCGCTTCCCCTTTAATCTAGTGATTAAGGCGATCAGTGCGTCGCGTCCGGCGGCTTTTTCATTAACCCCCGATGTCTGTACATGGTAAACCCCGTCACTTACTGTCGACACTTTAATGATGCCGACGCCGCCGGAGCCGACAACCGGCTTCAAAATAATATCCGGATAAAGATTCAGCAATTTCCATAGATTAGCGGACGAGTATCTGTATGATTTAGGAAGAAATCCGACCAACGCTGGACTGTTCATTAATAGCTGATGCTTATACCACTTATTCCTTCGCAATTCGCTTGCTATCATAACCACACCCTCGCTCCATAGTCTATTTACTATACGAGAGAGCGATCGCGCATGACTGGTCGTTCGCCCGATTGTTAGAAAATAGATTGTAACCTACGGTTCATTTCTGCTAGATCGAATAAACTAGCTTCTGAGTAATGTGAATCGAAGGGAATGGTAGAATTGGAGCCGCTTCTTACGCTTGAACAAGTTTTCGGCCGTGGATATGTCATGAATGGCAGAGGCTCGTATCATAACAGCCAGTGGCTTCCTGGCGAGCTTGGCCAGGACTCATCCTCCGGCAGCTTGCTGACGATAGCCGGAGACATACCGATGTTGTGTCATACGGATGTGGGGAGAGATTGCTGTCTCGACGTGCTCCAAGCCGCCGGCCACCAAGTCGGGGCCAAACTGCTTACTTACACGAATGCTGACAGCTACTATGCATTATTGAATGAATTGCAGCAAGACGGCAAAAACGTCATATTCAATTACGCGCATCTGCCGAATGAATTCGAGGCGGAACAATATTGGATAGAGAGGGAGCTGCTATTATTTCTCAACAATAAGCGGAATTTGTCTGAGCTCGTACCAGGGCGACATGTTCCAAACCGCGTTCTATTATCGATAGAACAATTTTTGAACAAGGACCGAGATGCTTTTGATTATCCCTATGTAGTCAAAGCAGCTACCGATCAGCCTAACGGCGGGGGAATCGAGGTTGTTATTTGTTATTCACCTGCGAATTTAGAGYAGGCTAAGGAGCTTTTCGCCTCCTGTTCTTACGTTGTTATGGAGCAGTATCTCGATATCCGTAAAAATTTCTGCATTCAGTTCGCACAAACGGTTGAGGGGGAACTGGTGTATTTGGGCTCGGCCGAGCAGATTATAAATAAACAGGGGAAATATTCGGGGAACTGGATGGATATGCATGACCAGCCGCCTGCCGAAGCGATCGATCTATGCAAGCAGGTTATGCGCAAAGCGGCAGCACAGGGTTACTACGGATTCGCGGGTATTGATACGGTTATTACGGAGGATAATGACATTTATATCATCGATCTGAACTTCCGGCAGAACGGGTCGACGGTGGCGCTTCTCTTTCAGAATAGTGTCGCAGTGGAGTGGGGGGCGACGGTGATGAAAGCGAGGAAATGGAAGTCGAATCTGAGCTTCGATGAATTCGAACTGCATGCTCGATCGTTGATAGCGGATAAACGGCTGCTGCCGCTATGTATCTACAACCCGGCGATGCAGACTGCGGATAAGCCGATCTTCTTATCAGGCGCAGTCGTTGGCAAGTCCAAGGCGGATGTGTTGGAAACGGAACGGCATATGCTAACGCTGGGATTCGAATAAGGCTGCATGAAGCAGCCCCCGACTTGTTATCAAGGCGGGGGCTGTATTATATTTATATGCCTTTATTGTGGGATTGAATTTGCTGGGTTACCCGCGCTCCTAGTTCTGCCGAAGCTTGGTGGAGGTATCCTAAGACGATATTTTGCGTTTCGTGCGAGATGCCGGCGAGGTCAGCTGAAAGGTTGCTTACCAGGTGGTCTTGCTGTACCGAATCCAAAGCGCGATAATATTGGCCAGCTTGCGTGAAGTTATCCGGTTTGGGTATTTCGGAACGCGTAAGACGCCCTTGGACATATTCGCCGTTACCGCTGGTCACAAGGGAAGCGGGAGTCCAGTGTTGTTGATGATTGATCGGAACTTTGCGGTAATCAGGTCCCATTCTATAGCGCTGCGAGTCCCCGTAAATATTGGCGCGGCCTTGCAGCATCTTATCATTCGATAACTCGGCGCCTTCCAGCAGATTAGAAGGGGAGAAGGCAATTTTTTCAACTTGTTCCATATAGTTATCGGGATTACGGTTCAATACGAGACGGCCAACCGGGAGCAAAGGATATTGCTGCTCGTCCCAGATCTTCGTATCATCGAGCGGATCATAAGGGAGTGCAGCTTCATCCTGAGGGTTCATAAGCTGTACATAAAGTCCGTATTCAACGGTTTTTCCCGCTGCAAGCGTGTCATACAGATCTTTGCCCGCGTAATCGGGATTGTCGCAAGCGAGCTTAGCAGCCTCATGACGATCGATATATTGGACGCCTGCCAACGGAATCCAGTGATATTTTACGTAGGAGTGCACGCCTTGATCATTTCGCCATACGTACGTATTTACACTGTGGCCCGGGATGTGGCGGAGACTTTTGACCGTTCCTCTATCCGAGTATAGCCATACGAGAAAGTTGGTCGCCTCTGGCGCTATGGCTATGAAACTCCAAAATCGCTCGGGATCCATCAGATTGTTAACGGGCGATGGCAAGAAGGCTTTGATGGACTCGGGAAAGCGTATCGCGTCACGTACTAGAAAAACGGGAATATGATTGCAAAGCAAATCGAAAACGCCATGCTCGGTATAAAACTTCGTGGAAAATCCGCGCACATTGCGAGAAGTGTCCGGTGTACCTTTGTTGCTTACGGCAAGGGAAAACCGTACCGTAACGGGAACCTGCTGTCCAGGCTGCTGCAAAAAGCAAAGCTTCGTATACGGAGCCATGGAATGAACGGTTTGAAAGTATCCGAAAGCGCCATAACCTTTGACGTGGACCGGTCTTTCCGTAATTTTCGTATGTACAAAAGTTTCGAGTGTTTCGTGCAAAATATGATCTTGTTCCAACACAGGTCCTCGGTCTCCGACCGTCTGCGAGTGAAAGGGGGCTGGTATATCGCCCGCCCGTGGAGAAGATTTATGATTGTCTTCCATGATCCGAACCTCCCGAAAAAATTTCAATCCCCTGATCCTTGCTATCCTATTCTCGGATGGCATCTATTAGTACAAGATAAGGGGAATGAAATTAGAGTTGTTCGAAATATCGTATAAACCAACTTTACGGATCGTTCAAATCAAGGGTTTTGATCGAAAAATCGTACAAAATCATCGGCTGCGTGGATGGATTAGCTACTTTTGTATGATAAATCGTATAAGCTTTGACAGTTCACCTCTTGTTTAACTGGCTTTATGTGAAAAATCATACAAAATTRAGATCTGGAGTAACGTTAATCCTGCTTAGACAGTTTATCTTGCGCAAGCCGAATCATTTCCCGAACCATTGAGCCGCCGATTTTGCCTCCGATATGCCCTGCATCTTCGGTTGATAATTCACCGTTGTAGCCTGGCTGGAGCGGGATGCCGAGCTCCTTGGCAACCTCGAATTTCACATCGTCTGGTCGATTCGAATTAACGGCGTAGCCTTCGCGCTTCATAACATCGGCTTTGAACGCTTGCATGGCTTGCTCCGCACCGGGTACTGTATATCTTCTTCTAGCCATTATGGACACTTCCTTTCATTTTGCTTGTAGTGTGCCCTTATGATCGGAAGTTGATTAAAGCTTCTGCAATTGATCGACAATGGCGTGAGGCTCAAGCCGCTGCATGAAATCCGGATTCGCATAAGCGAAGCGGATGAGGCCGGTTGTATCGATGATGAATGTCGAAGGAATGGGGAGAATCCAGCGGTCGGTTGCATTATAATCGGTGAGATTCACTTTGAGTGTATTTGCCATCTTATGCTGCAGGGCAGAAGGAACATCGAATAATACGCCATAACGGTCGGCTGCTACGCCGTCCGTGTCGCTGAGGACGTGGAAACGAAGGTCCTCTTTCTGCTGCTGCGACAGCGTATTGTCAGGGCTTTGCGGACTTAAGGCAATTAATTGAGCGCCCAGTGCCTCTATATCGGGCAGAATGCTCTGATAAGCTCGAAGCTGCAGATTGCAGAAAGGGCACCAGCCTCCGCGGTAAAAGGTTAATACGGCGGGACCTCGTTCAAGCTGTTCATACAGGTTTACAGCAGCACCTTGCGCATTGTTAAGCGTAAAATCTTGCGCTTGCTGCCCTTCCTGTAAGCCGTAAACCGCTTCTGATTGCTTCTGCTCGACCATTAGGCGATAGATTTCATCCTGAACGTCTGCAGGCACTTTAACTGTAAACTGTTTTTTAGCTTCGTCCAGCATCTCGCTAAGTAACATAGGTTATTCTCCTCCTGTACATTCATTTTTGGGAAAAGATACCGATCGGWATTTTTACATTAGCATAGCAGCTTCCTGCCACGCAAGCATAATTTCCTTTGGTATAATGAAGCTAATTAGGATTCGCAAGCGCAAAGGGGATTGGACATGCTTAAGGGAGAAAACACCCGCAAACATATTATTGCGAAGTCCGCCGAGCTGTTTAACCAAAAGGGTTATGCAGGTTCTTCCTTGTCGGATATTACAGAGCTGACGGGCATCAAGAAAGGAGGTATTTACCGCTACTTCACCGGCAAGGACGAAATCGCCATAGAGGCTTACCAATATGCGGGAAGTATCGTGAGCCGCACCATCAATGAGGCGCTTGATGAACAATCTACGGCGATGGGCAAGCTGCTCGTGTATCTAAGGGTGTATGCGAACGTAGTGGAAGATCCGCCATTTGTAGGCGGATGCCCGTTGCTTAACCTAGCTACGGAGAGCGATGACAGCCATCCGGTCTTGCGTGCGAGGGCGCGTCAGGGGATGGACAACACGTTGGATACGATGAAGCGGATCATCGCGGAAGGTGTTGAATCCGGAGAGTTTAAGGCAGAACTGGACATCGAGGCATTAGCAACCTTCACGTTGTCCATAATGGAAGGCGGCATCATGCTCAGCAAGCTGGAGGGCGACAATCGGCATGTCCGCATGAACATCGAAACCTTGTCGGCCTACTTGAAGGGAATGTGCTTACGCAGTCAACCTTCAATGTAAGGTGATTTGCTCCGTTATGAGCTTCATCAGAAGCTTCTTCGAGGCAGATATATATTCATCTTTGCGCAGCTGAAGCAGGCCGACCTGAATGGTCGATTCGTTCATCTCTACTTCAACCCTCACAACATCGGGCGGTAGGAGCGTCGAGTCGAGCACGACCCCAACGGCAGTCGTTTGTCTTATAAAATAAGGGATGGCGGAGATCTGATTGACCGTGCTTAGAGCGGCAGATCTCGCGTAGCGAGATAATTGCTTTGCTATCCGCAGGTGATATAGACAGGTACGACCTCCGATAACGATTGGGTAGCCCAGGAGCTCCTCGAAAGGAATGCTGTTTCGATCGCTTAAGGGATGGCCGCTGTTCACAACAAACGCAATATGCTCATTATAAAGCGGTTCGAAGCGGAACGGAGTCGGGTCCGGCGGCTCGCCGCAGAGCGCGAAATCCAGCTCATCTTGCAGAATGGACTGCGAGAGGGAATCGGTATTTCCTATGACGAAATGACAGGATAGGTTTGGTTTTAAAGCTTGAAATTCGCGCAAAGCATTTGGGAGCACGGAGGTCATCATACTTTCAAGCGCCCCAACCCGCACTTCGCCGATCTCCTCCTCCGACAGCGCCTTTGCTTGTTCAGATACGTAGTTCCAATGGGCAATAAGTCCATCGATCTCATCCGCTAACACTTTCCCCGCATCCGTAAGCTCCATATCCCATCCCCGTTTGAAAAGCTGCAAGCCGAGCTCCTTCTCTAGTCGTTGGATCTGATTCGTTATGGTTGACTGCGCATAATTCAATTTCTCCGCCGCACGAGTGAAATTGCCTTCTTGAAGGATCGTTCTGAAGGCAGTCAGTTCTTTTAAGTCCACTATTCGCACCACCTATATCGATATTATTGAATGAGTTTATCATTTTATTCAATTATACAAATGAAGATGCGAGGATTACAATGGTGACATCATCTTGGGGGAGGGTTATTCATGCCATTCATCAGAGTCAGTTACCGTGAAAAGCAATACGAATCAAAGCAGCTCGAATCGATAAGCAAAACGATTATGAACGCGCTCATTCAGCACTTCCATGTGCCGGTAGACGATTGTTTTCAGGTGTTTCATGYGCATAAAAGCAGTGAATTCGTCTATGACACGAACTATTTGGATATCGAAAGAAGCGACAGATTGCTCTATATCCAGATCACGCTTAAATCCGGAAGAACGATTCAACAGAAAACGAGCTTCTATACGTTACTGGCAGAGCAATTATCGATTGTCGTTGGCATTAGGCAAGAAGATGTATTCGTTGTCCTTGTCGGCACGGAATTCGAAGATTGGTCGTTTGGCAACGGCCAAGCCCAGATGCTTGAGTGCAAAAAAATGGCTGCAACGAACGTCCGCGCATCGTTAGGAGAACTTGCGCCTGCCTTCGTCGACTATTCGGAAAACGTACTTTTCGGAGATTTATGGAAGAGAGAAGGGCTGTCGCTGCGGGACCGCAGTCTCGTTACGTTATCCGCATTAGTTGCTAGCGGACAGACCGAACAACTGCCGTATCACCTTCGATTAGCGATCGATCATGGATTGACCCGCGAGGAGATCATCGAAGCGATCACGCATCTTGCCTATTATGCAGGCTGGCCGCGCGCGGCGTCTGCCCTGGAGACGGCGAAGAATGTGTTCCCTACTCTACCAGTATTTTAGCGATGATTAATAGTAGTATCCTTGGTATAATTCCACGATTGGAATAATCCGAGGAGGATTACAAATCTCGTGAAGCTTATTGTAAGTAAATTCGTAACCGTAGCAATCGCTGGCTTTCTAGCGGCGAGCACATTGTCGCAGGCAGCATCTGCCGCCGCGAAGGCGCTGCCGTTTGATGATATTAGTACGAGCTATGCACGCAATGAAATCATAGATTTATATAATAAGAAGATTATTAGCGGTACATCGGCTAYGAGCTTTTCGCCCAAGAAGTCGATTACGAGAGCTGAGTTTATTACCGTTCTGGATCGTCTGCTGAAGCTTGAGCCTGTGACAAGCCCGGTGTCTCCTTACACGGATGTCGCGAAGAGTGTCTGGTATTACGGCTGGATACAAGCGGCTGTTCAGCTTGAGCTTGTCAGCGGCACGTCTGCTACGGCTTTCGCCCCGACGAAGCCCGTTACCCGCCAGGAGGCGGCCGTCATGATTGCAAGGGCGCTCAAGCAGACAGGAACTGTGGCCGCGTCCAGTTCCGCTTACAAGGATCAAGACCAAATTGCCGAATGGGCAAGCTCAGCTGTAGCTTCGGTGAGCGGGCTAGATCTAATGAAAGGCGATGAAACCGGCAGCTTCCGGCCTTCGAATCCGATTACGAGGCAGGAAACGGCCGTCCTTCTGGCTCGCGTGCTGAAGCAGGCAAGCTGGGCGTCGGAGCTTGAGGCTAAGCCTGACGAACGTATTGTATTGGGGTGGCAGTATGGACAGACGACTGCGCAGTACCAGAGTAATATTCTAAAGTCGAATGTGAACACGCTGTCCCCTCGTTGGTATTTTGTGGGGAGCACGGGTGCTGTATCGGATGGGACGGATGCCGCCCTTGTCACATGGGCGAAGAAGAACGCCAAGAAGGTTTGGGTCATGGTCGGCAACCGCTCCGATCAAGAGGCTACTCATCAATTATTATCTAGCGCGTCTGCAAGAACGAAGGCGGTTGATGCGCTGGGCGCCCTTGTAAACAAGTATGGGCTGGATGGACTTAATATCGATTTCGAAAACGCAGCTCCGGCTGACCGCGCGTATTTCACAACGTTCGTGACGCAATTAGCCGTTAAGCTTCATGCGCTGGGTGCCGTGCTGTCCGTTGACGTCTCGCCCGATCTAGGCACCGACTGGACCGACGCATTCGATTATGCCGCGCTCGGCAAGCAAGCCGATTACATGGTATTGATGGGTTACGATGAGCATTACGGCGGCAGCTTATATCCCGGTCCGAATGCTTCTCTTCCGTATGATCGGGGCGCAATTCAGACACTGACGAAAGTCGTGTCAAGCAAGAAGGTCATACTGGCGTTTCCGTTCTATAACCGCGACTGGTCGTTAAACTCGAATGGCACGGTTGCGTCCTCCGCTTACGTTTCGTTGACCGAGCAGAACCAATTATTGTCCAGCTATGCGATGAAGCCGATATGGAATCCGACTTTGGGGCAATATGTGGCCAGCTATACGAAGGGATCGATTAATCATACGATATGGATTGAGGACGGACGCTCCTTGATCGCGAAGTATCGATTGGTCGTGCAGAACGGTTTAGCAGGCGTTGCCTACTGGCATATCGGCGGCGAAAGTTCGGATATATGGGCCAGTCTCAGAAACGCAGAGAAATATGAAGACTATGACTTCGGCAGCACCAATTGAAGTTGCTTCATAACAAAAAAGCACGTTCAGCGCCCTTAAGCGTCGAACGTGCTTTTTGCTTTTATACGGTCGTTATCTCCACTTGTGCAGGCTGCAGTCCGCGAGACGCCGCTTTCACAACGATTCGTCCCGGCGCCTGTTGCGTTCGAATGTAGGCAAGAAGCTTGCCGTTGAACGCTTTTCTGGATTTGGAGCTATACGGCGTGAGGTCCTGACTATCTCCGTTCTCGATGCCGATGATTTCTCCCGGCCCATCGACGGACAGCTCGATCAAATCATCAGATCCGTATACAAAACGACCTTCGCTGTCGGTCACCTGGATTTCGACATGGGCAATATCTTCGCCGTCTGCCTTCAGGTCCGAACTATCCACATGCATCGCGATCTGCTCCGGCTTCGAGACGGTACGAAGCATACACGTATATCGATTCCCGTCAGCACCTTTGGCAACAGCTTCTAAGATCCCCTCTTCATAGGCGACTTCCCACGTTAAGTAGAGCTTCGGAGCATCGATAAGATGTTTTATGCCGAGCGAACGGCCATTAAGGAAGAGCTCGACTTCTTCGCAGTTCGTATGGCAGGCGATCTTAAGTTGATCACCTTCCGCCCAGTTCCAATGGGGAACGCCGCCTGCCCACCTTCCGCGGGCTCCATGCTCGGAATTGTCCACTTTCATTGAAGTAAGGTGGACCATTGGTTTGTCGCTCCATAGACTTTGACGATAGTAATAATTCGATTTTTTAAACCCGGCTAGATCCATGAATCCGGCCTGCGCGACTCTAACGGGCCAGCCCTTCGCTTCTCCCAAATAATCGATGCCGGTCCATATGAATTGGGCGCTTATATAGTCATTGTCCCTGACGGCTAGCCATGCTTCCAAGCTGGAGCTGTTCTCGCTGCCGAGGGTTACTCTGTCCGGATATTTCTGATGATCCTCCTCATAGAATTGCTCTTTGTAATTGTAGCCTACTACATCGAGGGCATCCGCATAGCCGGTCAGATTGGACAACTCGGGAAACGCAAGCGCTGCCGTCACAGGCCTTGTCGTGTCGCATTCTTTGACGTACTTCGCGAGGCGTCTCGCAATCGTTGCAAGCCTCTCGGCGTTCGGTTTATTCGGATCGTATTGTCTTTCCGCTGCCGGTTTGTTGGCATCGTTATTGCCGGTCATCGTCTCGAAGTACGGATGGCAATACGGATCATTCGGATAGTCGACTTCATTGCCGATGCTCCACATAATGATGGAAGGATGGTTGCGGTCCCTCAGCACCATCTCCTTCAAGTCGGCTTCGCCCCATTGCGGAAAGTCCTCGTAATAGCCAAAATGCTTAGGCGGATATACATTGTGGCCGGTTGACCACTTGTTCTTCACGCCTTCCCATTCGTCGAACGCTTCGTCGATGACGAGGAATCCCATGGAGTCGCATAAATCAAGCAAATTCGGCGCCGGCGGGTTATGGCTCATGCGAATCGCATTGCAGCCCATCTCTTTCAGGGCCGTAAGTCTGCGAACCCATACTTTCGCGGGCACTGCAGCTCCGAGGCCGCCTGCGTCATGGTGCACGCATACGCCTTTCATTTTCATATTGACGCCATTCAGGAAGAAGCCTTTGTTAGCATCGAACTGGATCGAGCGAATACCGACAACGGTCTGTACCTCGTCAATCAGCACGCCGTCCTTGCTAAGCTCCGTACGCAACGTATACAGGGAAGGGCTATCCGGCGACCATAGCTTCGGATTATCGACAACAATAGTCGCGTGGCCTTCCGTCCCCGATTCGGCAAGTACGGTCCATGCATCAGTTGCTTGCCCGATGACTTCTCCGTCACCGTTCACTAGCACATTCGTCACTTGTATCGTCTCGTCCTGGAGGGCCTCATTAGACAGTCGAACTTGGACGGCTACCGTCGCTTGCTCCGAGGAGACGTCCGGCGTCGTTGCGAATACGCCGTATTGATCGATGTGAATCTGATCCGTAACCGTTAGATAGACGTCCCTGTATATGCCCGAGCCGGTGAACCATCTGGAATCCGCGATGTCCTTATGATCCGCCTTTACCGAAAGGACATTGTCGATATCTCCAAAAGACACACAGTCCGTAATGTCATACGTAAACGTGCTGTAACCGTAAGGTCTCTTCCCCAAATAATAGCTGTTGCACCATACCTGGGCGTTGTTATAGATACCCTCGAAGGTGATATATACGCGCTTGCCCTGCAGATCTTGCGGCAAATCGAACCTTTTTCGATACCATCCGATACCGCCGGGCAGGTAGCCGGTTCCGCTGGAATGCTCCTCGGAAAATGGTTCTTCGACGGACCAGTCATGAGGCAAGGTCACACTCCGCCAGCTTGCGTCGTCGAAGCCTTTGTACCATGCGCCAGGCTCGTCGCCTCTATGGAACTTCCAATCCAGATTCATCCGTTCAATGCGTCTTCCTTTGCTCATCGTCAGTCTCCTTTTCGCTTCCTAAGCTGTAGGAACTCTTATATTAGGGACATTCACAAAATTGCTCATCATAAACAGTTCTTTGTGATGGCTGCGCTTTCATTATAAGGTTATAATGAGCATGGGAGAATATCGCATATTGCTATAAACATGGACAAAATTGTTGTCGGAGGACGAAGCATGATCAGTATATCGGGTAATGCGATGAGAGAGTGGCATGAGTTCGGAGTGGCGAATACGGATTGTTTTCTAACCGTGAACTGCTGCGGCTACCAGAAGCTGATGACGAAAAACTTGGAGCGCAATCGCGATCAAGGCAGAGTGGATTATCAGCTCATCTACATCGTCAGGGGGAAGGCCGTGTTTCGCTTCGGCGAAGAGGAGATAGAGGTGGGCGGCGGACATATGGTCTTCTATGCGCCGGGCGAGCCGCAAAATTATTGTTATTATGCCGAAGAGACGACGGAGGTTTATTGGATTCATTTCAGCGGGCATGCCGTTCACGATTATTTGGAGCAATTCGGGCTGCTCGGCGAGCCCATTCATGATATAGGCATGATGGATGAGATCGTCGCTTTGTATAACAAAATCATCTACGAGCTGAATACAAATAAGCCGCTGAGCGGCCATGTGACAACGGCCTACCTTCTGGAGCTGCTTGCGCTGCTCGGGAGGAAGCTCCAACACGCGGAGGAGCATCACAAGGGGAGACAGCATGCGGATATTACGATGATTATTGGCGTTATGCACGAGAGGTACAGCGAGCAGCTTGTCATTGCCGATCTAGCGAGGCAGATCAGCCTTAGTCCCTTCCGGTTCATCCATAAGTTCAAAGCCGTAACGGGTTCGACGCCGCTTAAATATGTGACCGATATCCGCATGAATGAAGCGAAGAAGCTGCTGTCGGAGTCTTCTCTTCATGTGCGGGAAGTAGCATCTATTGTCGGGTACGACAATCCGCTTTACTTCAGCAGGATATTCCGAAGCACGGTTGGTTTACCGCCTAGCGAATATAAGAAACAGTTTCAGTAGGCGATTAGGTTGGATGATTTCCAATCAAAACAATGACAAGCATCATGACATAGGAATATCCCGTTTCTACACGAAAGGACTGTCTCAAAGGTAAAGTGAGACAGTCCTTTATTTTACATTTCAGTTATACAAGCTGCACGTAGAACGTTGTCGTCTTGCCCAGTACGCTCTTCGCGTAGATTTTGCCCTTGTGCTGCTCGACGATCGACTTCGCGATAGCTAGCCCAAGGCCGTAGCCGCCTTGCTTGCGGGATCTCGAACGATCGACGCGGTAGAAACGGTCGAAGATGCGATCCAGATGCTCGGGGGCGATCCCTTCGCCTGTATTCGTCACCGCCAGCTGAATATCGGTGGCGCGCTTCTTGAGCGCCAGTATGATCAAGCCTTGGCTTCCGGCATACTTGATCGCATTATCGAGCAATATCATAACGACCTGCTTAATCTGCTCGCCGTTGCCGCTCATAACGAGCTCCGGTTCGATCTCATAGCTGAGCTCTATATTTTTTTCGAAAATGACGGCTTCCATCGTTAGAATTACGCTCTCGACAGCTTCGCTCAAGTTGAACGGCGTGTAAAGCATTTTCTCCCTTGTATCGTCGATTTCCGTCAAATAGAGAAGATCATTGGTCAACGTCTTCATACGTTCCGTCTCCGACTTAATATGGTGCAGCCACTTCGCTTGCTCGCGTATCGTGTCGTCCCGATTGGCTAGCAGGACATCCGCATTCGTGTTAATAACCGCAAGCGGCGTCTTCAATTCATGGGAAGCGTCGGCGATGAATCGCTTCTGCTTGTCGAACGCCTCCTTAACAGGGGTGATGGAACGATTGGCGAAATAACGGCTTGTGAAGTAAATGACGATGAGCATCACCAGCGCGACCGCAAGGAACGTATAAATCAGATTCGTCAAGATCGTCTGCTGAGCCGTAACATCTAGAAATACGATGTTATAGCCACTCATTGTATTCTGCACCGAGAAAGCCCACTCGTTGCCTTCCAAGCTGAATTGGCCTCGATCCGAGCTCGAAGCTCTGACTTTATTAATCGCATCCGTATAGAAAGCTTCATCCATATCGAAACGCGAATCCGTTGCGGTCATATTCCACTCCTCGTCTGTCTGAAGCGAGAAGGAGACGGTGCGATCAGGCTGCCACATCATATCTTTGTCTTTGCCTCCATGAGGAGGCCCGCCGTCGCCGTCAGCGTGCGGCTCGCCGCCCATCATGCCGTCTGACGGCTTGAAGAAATCGGATACCCGATTAAGATCCATCGTAATATCATTGTGCACGTTCCGGTACGTGATGGTGTAGATCGAAGCAAAGGCGATGAGCATGATAATCGTAATAATGGCCATATTCACGACGAGGAATCGATTGCGCAGTCGATTGAACATTAGGAAGTCACCTCAAGCACGTAGCCTACGCCCCGGATCGTATTGATCTTCACCGTCGATTGCAGGAAGCCCAGCTTCTTCCTTAGAAACGAGACGTACACCTCCACGTTATTATGTTCGACCTCCGAATCGAAGCCCCAAAGCTTCTCGATGATCTGCTCTTTGGAGGTAATTGCGCTTTTCCTCGAGACCAGCAATTCCAACAGCTCGCTTTCTTTCAGAATCAGCTTAAGCTCTTTGTTCTTGCAGGATACCTTCAAGGTCGCCGTATTTAATTCGATATCGCCGAACTTAATCGCATCATCGGGCACGACCTCGCCCTTCCTCCTTAGAGCTGCCCTTATTCTTGCCAGCAGTTCTTCCGTCGAGAATGGCTTGGCGACATAGTCGTCGGCCCCGTAATCAAGTCCGGCGATCTTATCGGACGTTTCTCCCTTGGCGGTCAGCAGGATCACGGGCGTCGCCAGCCCCTTTTCCCGAATCGTCTTCAATATCGTAATGCCGTCCATTTCCGGAAGCATAATGTCGAGCAGCAGCAGATCGTATATTCCGCTTAGCGCGTTGTCGAGTCCCGATTCGCCGTCATGCACGACATCGACGGAGTAATTGTTTTTCTTCAATATTTGGGACAGCGCCTCCGCCAGATGAACTTCATCTTCTACTATTAATAAACGCATTGTTGTTTCCCCCTTAACCTCTATGAAAGCTGACCAGCAGCGTTATGTCTTTACTATAGGAAGCGAACCTTTAATTAACCTTAATCGTACCACAGGTCGATTGTTAAGAAATGTTTAAGATTCATTAAAGGTTCGTTTTCTAAGATACAGTCATGGAAGCGGCGATGCATTCGCCACAAGAAAGAGAGGAGCGTGCGGGCCGATGGCGATTGAGGTGTTCAACCGTTACGAGAGCAAGTACCTAATGGATAACCAAGCTTTTCATATGATTTATAACCGTTTGCTCGAATATATGGAACCTGATGAACACAACAAAAACGAAAGATTTTATTCAATCAGCAACATTTATTACGATACCGAGCACGATACGCTCATCCGCAACAGCTTGTCGAAGCCGAAGTACAAGGAGAAGCTCAGAATCAGAGCATACGGCGTACCGGAGGCTAACGCAAAGGTATATTTGGAGCTGAAGAAAAAGGTGTTCGGCTTGGTGAACAAGCGAAGGACTTCGCTGAGGCTGAACGAGGCATATGCATTCGCCGGAACGGGCGCTGTGCCTGAGCTTCAGCCGTATATGAATAAGCAGGTGATGATGGAAATCGAATACTTTTTGCGGCGTTATGATCTACAGCCCAAAGTGTACTTAGCTTATGACCGACTTGCCCTATTTTGCAAAAACAGCCGCGATCTTCGCATTACGTTCGACACGAATATCCGGTCAAGACGTTACGATGTGAGGTTGGAAGCGGGAGATTACGGAGAACAGCTGATGGAGGAGGGACAATGGCTCATGGAGGTAAAGGCGGAGAAGACGATTCCGCTTTGGTTGTCCCAATTGCTGTCCGAGCTTGGCATGTATCGAACAAGCTTCTCCAAGTACGGCAATGAATATAAGAAAACGGTACGTTACGGTATTGGACAAAGAACAAAGGAGAGTATTTTAATATGATCGAATCCCTATTCGCCGCTTCGACGGCAACGGAATTAACGTTAACAGACGCTTTGCTTACGATTTTTATTTCCATCGTTTTAGGCACGATGATCAGTGTTACCTATATGAAAACGCAAACGGGCTATACGCAAAATTTTGCTTTGACGCTGATCGTTCTGCCTATTATCGTCGCTATCATTATTCTTTTGATCGGTAGCAACATTGCCCGCGCCTTCAGCTTAGCCGGAGCGTTCTCCATTATTCGGTTCCGAAGCGCGCCTGGAGATCCGAAGGATATTGCGTTCGTGTTATTCACGATGGCTGCCGGTCTCGCCTGCGGTGTCGGATCATTCGCTTACGCAGTCCTGTTCACGGTCGTTATGTGTGCCCTGATGTTTGTCCTTAAGGCTATCAAATTCGGCTCCAAGAAATCGACGCAGAAGCTGCTTAAGGTTACGATCCCAGAGGATCTAGGGTACGAGGAAGCGTTCGAGGAGTTGTTCCATATGTTCGACATTCCTTATGAGCTTCGCAAAGTGAGAACAACAGAGCTAGGCAGCCTATATGAGCTTGTATACGCGGTGACGATTGATCACCTGATGAATCAGAAGGAATTTCTTGACGCTGTCAGAAGCAGAAACGGCAACTTAGACGTGACGTTGACGATGGCTCCGACGGTGTCGGATTACTAACCCGAAACAAAGAGAGGAAGATGAACAATGAAACATCCATGGAAAATAAAACTGGGAACACTCTTATTATGTGCGGCGCTGCTCGCTTCATGCAGCAACAATACAGGCAGCGCAGCTAATGACGGAACCGAGGGGACAGCGGTGGCCGCAACGACGGATTCCGGCGATACCGCCGCGGCTGAGCTGGCCGGTGTCGATCTGACGGAGCAGGTCGAGTATGAGGAGGATGACGCTTATACGGATTGGACAGCGGGCGACTCGGTAGCCATTGCGCTGACCGGGACAGGCGCGACGATTAGCGGTGAGGGAGCAACGGTCGACGGAGGTAAAATTACGATAACAGCTGCGGGCACTTACGTGGTTAGCGGCAAGCTTGAAGAAGGACAGCTTGTCGTCAATGTGCAGGATAAAGGCGTCGTTCGTCTCGTCTTGAACGGAGTCGACATTCACAATAGCAGCAGTTCGGCCATTTATGTTGAAGAGGCAGGCAAGACGATCATTTCGCTTCAAGAGGGTACGGAGAATACGCTGTCCGATGGCGAGACTTATGTATATCCGGACGCAACGACTGACGAGCCGAATGCGGCGCTGTTCAGCCATGATGATCTGACGATTAACGGCACGGGTAAGCTCGCGGTACAAGGAAACTTCAATAACGGCATCACGAGCAAGGATAAGTTGAAAATTACGGGCGGCACGATTGACATTACTGCTGCCGATGACGGACTCATGGGCCGTGACCTCGTTGCTGTGAATGACGGCTCGATCACGATTAAGTCGGAGGGCGATGCGGTTAAGACGACGTACGATACCGATACGACCAAAGGTTATATCGTTATCGAAGGCGGCTCATTTAGTATCGATGCCGGCGATGACGGCATTCACTCCGAGACCGCAATTGCGATTGCAGGCGGCAAGGTTGATATTACTCAAAGTAACGAAGGCATCGAAGCCCCGACGATTGCAATCTCGGGCGGTGAGACAAGCGTAGTCTCGACCGATGACGGCATTAACGTAGCCGGCGGAGACGCAGGGACGGCAGCCGAGGGAGGGGGGGCTGCTGGAGGTGCTCCAGGATCGGGAGCTTCTTCTTCGAACATGCTGGTCATTAGCGGCGGCTACCTGAGCGTTGATGCTGCTGGCGACGGGCTCGATTCGAACGGCTCGGTTCAGATGAGCGGCGGTACAGTTATCGTGAACGGCCCGACCAATAACGGCAACGGATCTTTGGATTACGACGGTTCCTTCGTCATGACGGGCGGCTACCTCATTTCTGCCGGCAGCTCAGGCATGGTGCAGGGGACGGCTGATACTTCGACGCAGCCAGGCATCCTAATGACGTTTACAGCTGCGCAGCAAGCTGGCACCTTGGTCCATCTGGAAGATAGCGACGGCAACGCGATCATGACATTCGCGCCGTCCAAATCGTATCAAGCAATATTCGTCAGTTCCCCTGATTTGAAGCAAAACAGCTCGTACACAATCTATTCGGGCGGCACATCGACAGGCTCCGAAACGAACGGCCTGTACGAAGGCGGCACATACGAAGGGGGAACGAAAGTCGTATCCTTCGAGAATGCCACGATTGTTACTTGGGTGAATGAATCAGGCGTTACCGAAGCGCAAAGCGGAATGGGAGGCCCTGGCGGAAGAGGCGGCGGCGGCTTCGGCGGCGGCGGCGGACAACGCGGCGAAGGCGGCGGAGATCGGATGCCTCCGGACGGCGAAATGCCGCAGGATGGCACGATGCCGCAAGGCGGAGAGCCTCCGCAGGACGCTGCAGCTCAGTAAATTAGGAAATGCGAAAAGCCCTTTACCTGCCTTGATGGCGCGGTGAAGGGCTTTTTTTCTATGGCAATGTTATAGTGGCATTTTGGGCAACTAATATTGGGCTTACATATAAACAGCTTCATATAGTTCGATTTCGGGCCGCTAAAATGGAGGTTTTGGACTTTTGATCAGAAAGTGGCTAATTAGTTTGACGAAATGCCGCTAAACGCTAGCTTGTTCACCAACCAACCTATTTAGTTCGACGAAATGCCGTTATATGTGAGATGTCTATTTCTTGCCTCTGCGTACTTTAAGCAGCTTGCCCTTAACGGTAGTGTCCTTCATCAGCTCAAGCACGAGAGGACCTTTGCCGTTCAGAATCTCAACATCGGATACATGATCGAGAATCGTAATGATCCCGATATCGTCCGCAGACACACCGTCAAGCTTGGCGATCGTTCCGACAAAGTCGACGGCGCGAAGCTTTTTCTTTTTGCCGCCGTTGAAGTTAAGCTTCATGATCTGCTTGCTCAACTGCTCGCGCTTATCCTTCTTGAGCTCCGGTCCGATATTGATCTTCTGCTCGAATTCATCTCTGCGTCGCTCCACCGCTTCTTCGGACGGGGCTTTCACTTTCGAAATCTCGAAACCGATATAAGCCTCGATATCTGCTAATCGACTGTAATCTCTAGGCGTGACGAACGTAATCGCTTTGCCCGTCTTGCCGGCTCGTCCGGTACGGCCTGTGCGGTGGACGTAGCTTTCTTTTTCCAACGGAATATCATAGTTAATGACATGCGTAATGTTCGTAATATCGATCCCTCTGGCAGCTACATCCGTCGCAATCAAATAACGGAATTGCCCTCTTCTGAACGCATTCATGACCTCGAACCGTTCTTCTTGCTCCATTCCTCCGTGAATGCGGTCGCAAGGATAATCGAGTTCGGCCATTTCGCGGAATAATTGATCGACATGCTCCTGCGTACGGCAAAAAACGATGCAGCTGTCAGGGTTCTCGACGATAAGCAGATTTTGAAGCACAGCCAGCTTGTCCGCTTCCATCACCTGAATAAGGGCGTGCTCGATGGTCGCTGTCGTGAGGCCGCTTGCTTTGATCTCGATTTGGGCAGGATCGCTCATATATTTGCGCGACAGCTTGGCTACATCCTCTGGAAAAGTAGCGGAGAACAGCATCGTGACTCTCTCCCTAGGCAATGCCCCGATAATCGACTGAACTTGCTCGATGAATCCCATATTGAGCATTTCATCGGCTTCATCGATAACGAGATAGGCGATGCGATCAAGCGATAACGAGCCGCGTTCGATATGATCCAGCACGCGCCCCGGCGTGCCGACAACCATATGCGTTCGTTGTCTGAGCTCCGCCTTCTGCATATGGAACGGATGTTTCCCGTACAGAGGCGTTGATTTAATTCGCTTGAATCGGCCGATATTGGTCAAGTCCTCGTTAACCTGCACGGCGAGCTCCCTTGTTGGCGTCAGAATTAACGCCTGCGGCTTATTCTCGTTCCAATCGACGAGCTCGCAGAGCGGAATGCCGTATGCCGCTGTCTTGCCGCTGCCGGTCTGCGATTTGACGACAAGATCCTTTTTCTCCAGCGCAACGGGGATAACCTCCGTCTGGACCTCCGTAGGCTTCTCGTAGCCGAGGCCGTTCAGCGCCCTCATTATTTCCTCACTTAGTCCGTAATCCGTAAACTGTTTCTCGCTCATTGCTGACCTCTTCTACCTTATATTTGAATACCTATATCTACAGGTTTCCACCTTGCAACAACCCTATTCTGATCTATTATACTCTGAATTTGGCTGCAGAAGGTCATTCCACGGTCTGCAAAAAAATTTCTATGGCATGTCTCACGCCATTCGGGTCGCTGAGCATGGGGAGGTGGCCCGTTTCAAGGCTATGCACCTGCTCAGGAGACAGATTGGCGATCATTTGCTGCTGCAGGGCAAGAGCAAGCTCCTTATCCCGTGTAAGCCTGATGAATAGCTTCGGCACGCTCGGAACAGGCGCCTCGGATCGATCCGAATACACATATACCGATTCAGGTGTAAACCTGCGTACAATCTCGTTCGCACTCTCGGGCGACAAGTCATTGCATATACCGGATCGGATAGCCGATTCCGGCGGTCTCGTCCCTGCGAGCCGCATGATCACCGATAACAATAGTCTCTTGGCAAAAGGCATTATAGATACGAATGATCCGCCATTTTTCGGTATGGCCGCTCCGATCGCTACGAAGCCCTTAACTTGCTCGGGCATTTCGGCAGCAAGCCGGAGGCCGAGAACGCCGCCTAAAGAATGTGCGACAATCACAATCCTCTGATAGTTCTGTTCATCCACTTGTCTTCGTATATGGGCGACGTAATCTTTCAAATGCAGATCCTTCAGCGATCCGCCGGTGTCCCCGCGATGCGGATAATCAACCAGGAGGCAAGGATAATTCATGCCGTCCGCTACTTGTTTCCAGATTCGGCTATCCAGCCCGGCGCCATGTATAAATACGAGAGCTATCTTGTCTTGCTTAAACCGATGAATATCCATCATTTTTTTCTCCTCCTCGTATCGTCCCAATCGATATCTAAATCAACCTTAATCTATAAACAAGACAAATAATGTCTTATTATATGGATAAGATAAAAATAAATACGAATTAGAGGTGGGCTTACTCTGCAGAAGTCACAGCGATTAATCCAACTCATTATGATGATCAACGCAAGAAAATCATTCACCGTGCAGGAGCTTGCTGATGAGTTCGGCTTATCGAAGCGGACGATTGCCCGCGATTTGGATGAATTAAGCAGTCTTGGCGTTCCCGTGTATTCGGTTCAGGGAAGAGGCGGAGGATATAGGCTGCTGCAGGAAAGGCTGCTGCCGCCGATCAGCTTCACCGAAAGCGAGGCCGTCGCTTTATTCTTCGCCTGCCAGTCGCTCGATTATTTAAGCACGGTGCCTTTCGGTGACGGTGCCACAACCGCTTTGCATAAGTTCTATCACTATTTGCCGGCCGATGCCAGGGAGCGGATCGATCGTCTCAAGAATAAGGTCATGATTTGGAGTCCGTACCGTCCGATGTCCACGGAGGTACTGAACACGATGATGCAGGCGATTATGATACCGAGCATTGTGACGGTCGAATATAGCTCCGGAAACGGCGTGACCACGCGCGACATTCAGCCTATCGGTCTGTACGCCAGCTCAGGCTACTGGTACTGTCCCGCCTATTGCTTCAAGCGCAAGGAGATCAGGCAATTCCGGGTAGACCGAATACGAACGGCTGTGCTTAACGCGTCTATTCGATGCCGGGAAGACGTCGATCAGCTAAGCTTGCTGGATAAGCCCGTAACCGATCCGTCGGAGGGGATCGTGCTCCGGCTATCACTTACGAGCGAAGGCTTATGGCATCTCGAATCGAACGCCCGGTTTGCTCCTTACTTGCAACGCGGGGATGATGGAAGCGGGTCGGCTGACGTTCCGATTGCTTCTAAGGACTTGCCATTCTATATGGATTTAATCTGGAAGCTGAGAGAGGATGTTACCGTGCTAGGGCCGAAGGAAGCGATTCAGTGGATGAGGGGGAAAATCGAAGCCATGGGCTTTTTGTATCCCTGAATGCTGTTTTTGTAATTTACATCTGATTCGTTTATACTTCAAGCACATATACGCGTGGGCTCCAAAGGATGAAAGAAACGTCTTTATATAACTTTTTTTATGCAGGAGGAGAGATGACGATGGCAACGTTGATTAACGCGCCGGTGGCAAAAGCGGAAATGCTCATCAGAAAGCCGGTTTCAGAGGTGTACGAGGCTTTCATTGATCCGACAATTACGACGCAATTCTGGTTCACTAAGGGAAGCGGCAGATTGGAAGCGGGGAAGAGCGTCCGGTGGGATTGGGAAATGTACGGCGCTTCGGCCAGCGTGGAAGTGATCGAACTGGAGCCTAATCAGCGAATCGTGATCGACTGGGGCACCTTTGTTGAATTTAGCTTCACTCCGCAATCCGAGACGGAGACGTTCGTCACGATAACCGATACGGGCTTCCAAGGGGACGCGGACGAGATCGTGGGGCAAGCCATCGGTTCAACGGAAGGCTTCACGATCGTATTATGCGGATTAAAAGCATGGCTGGAGCACGGCATTCGTTTGAATCTTGTAGCGGACAAAGCCCCATACGCTCACATTGAGCGCTAATTCGCGCGAAGGAGATACCTATGACGATAAAAAAACCATCCATAACAGCAGGCGGCTGGAACTTTGATAACAGCTATGCCCGTTTGCCGGAGTTATATTATACAAGACTGAACGCATCCGAAGTGAGCGCTCCCGAGATCAGCATCCTTAATGAACCGCTTGCGGCAGCATTGGGGCTAGACGCTGAGGGGCTGCGGAGCGAAGAGGCCCTGGCGGTGCTTGCCGGGAATGAAGTGCCTGAGGGCGCTTTGCCGCTTGCCCAAGCTTATGCAGGCCATCAATTCGGCCATTTCAACATGCTGGGCGACGGTCGCGCGCTGCTGATCGGTGAACACCTTACGCCGAATGGCGAGCGGGTTGATATACAGTTGAAAGGCTCCGGCCCAACGCCGTATTCCCGCCGCGGCGACGGCCGAGCTGCGCTTGGTCCGATGCTGCGCGAATACATCATCAGTGAAGCGATGCATGCGCTTGGTATACCGACGACACGTAGTCTTGCGGTTGTGACGACGGGTGAATCGATCGTCCGCGAGAGGATGTTGCCGGGTGCGGTACTGACTCGCGTGGCGGCAAGTCATCTGCGCGTGGGCACATTCCAATATGCGGCTTATCGGGGAACGATCGAGGAGCTTCGGGCGCTTGCGGATTATACGCTGCAACGACATTATCAAGATATAGATGGTAAAGATGAGGATCGCTATCTGCGCCTGCTGCAAGAAGTCATTAAGCGCCAAGCTTCGCTTATTGCCAAGTGGCAGCTCGTAGGCTTCATTCACGGCGTTATGAATACGGACAATATGGCGATAAGCGGCGAGACCATTGATTATGGGCCGTGCGCTTTCATGGATACGTACGATCCGGCAACGGTGTTCAGCTCTATCGACACCCATGGTCGATATGCTTATGGCAATCAGCCGAATATTGCCGTGTGGAATTTGTCTCGATTCGCCGAGACGCTATTGCCGCTGCTGAACGACGATCAAGAGCAGGCGATACCGCTTGCCCAAGAGGCGTTAGAGCAGTTTGCTCCGTTATATGAAAGCTACTGGCTTGCAGGAATGCGGGATAAGCTTGGCCTCTTCGGCGAGGACCAGGAGGACGAATCGCTAATTATGGACCTTCTCGCCATGATGCAGGAGAAGGGCGCGGACTATACGAATACTTTCCGCGCACTCTCAATGGATAAGCCCGAGTCTGTGACGGGTCTGTCCGGCAGCTCCGGATTCGAACGCTGGCTGGAACGCTGGCAGGCTAGACTGGGCAAGCAGGAGCAGACTTTAGACAAAAGTTATGCACTCATGCGCAGCAGCAATCCAGCAGTCATCCCTCGTAATCATCGAGTTGAGGAGGCACTGGATGCCGCCGTGAAGCTAGGCGATTACAGTGTTATGGAGCGGCTGCTTCAAGCGCTCTCAACGCCTTTTGCGTACTCGCCTGAACAGGAAACGTATTGCTCGTTGCCCGATCTGTCGTCAGGCGGCTACCAGACGTTCTGCGGTACCTAATTAAAATAAGCGCCTTGTCGTGTTCGCCCGCGACAAGGCGCTTTTTATATCATAGTAGATTATCTGAAGCTGGGAGAGGGAGGACATAAGGAAGGTAAGACGGTGTGCGCCGCCGATCTGAATAGGACCGGCCGAGTAGCTGTCAGGCTAGAATCGGCCGGAACGGAGTATAGCGAAGATTAGCCACAAGAACATGAGCAGCGCGATGACGAACCCGATCTCGATGATGGGAATGCCCCAGAATAACGTCTGCGCATGATTCAAGGCTGCGCTGATGATTAATCCAACCATTACGATGCTAAGAGCGAGCAATACGATGCTGAACGATAGACGGTTGCTGATCCGATCCATTCGTTTCATCAAGCTATCCACTTGGGGGATTCCAACCTCCACCTTCAGCCGTCCTTGACGCATCGACGCGACCAGTTCCTTCACCACGATCGGAATGTCTTGCACCAAATCCACATAATCAGGGACCTCATCTATCCACGACTTCAGCTTCTGGACAGGGTTGATCTGCTCGAGCAGCAGCTTCCTGCCGAAAGGCTCAGCCACGTTGAATACGCTGAATGTCGGATCTAGAGACAACACGACGCCTTCCATCGTGAGCAGCGTCTTGCCCAGCAGCGTCAGCTCGGCGGGAATCCGGATGCGATGCCGAAGCGCGACCGCGAACAAATCCTGCACCGCCTCACCCATACTAATTTGGTTAAAGGGTACGTCGTAATATTTATCCCTTAGAGCATCCACATCGAGGTGCAGCTCATCCTTATTCACATCCTCCGGCACAACTCCCATATGGCTAATGGCGCGAATGACGCCTCTTGTGCTCTGATTCCTCAGAGCAATGACGAAGGAGGCAAAATGTTTCTTCGCTTCAGGGGTCAGCCTCCCCACCATGCCGAAGTCCAGCATGACAAGCAAGCCGTTCTTCTGTGCGAGCACATTGCCGGGATGAGGATCGCCATGGAAAAAGCCGTCGATCAGCACCTGATGCAAAATAATCGCAGTGAATCGCTCCGCCAGCACGCGCAGGTCAATTCCGGTTTGTATAAGCTGCTCCTTGTCGGAAAGCTTAATTCCTTCCATATAGGTTGTCGTCAATACCCGTCTCGAGCTATAGTCACGCCATACCTTAGGAACTCTTACGTCCCCTAGAGCTTTGCTTTGGCTTTCGAATCGCTCCGCGTTCCTTGCTTCAACGGTATAGTCGAGTTCGGATCGAAGCGCCTTGCCGAGCTCCTCGACCATGCTGCCGAGCCGATAGGCGCCGGCCCATTCGAGCCGGGATTCGGCTACTCGCGCGACATCAGCCAAGATGTCTAGATCGGTTTCGATCCGCGCATGAATGCCGGGACGCTGCACTTTAACGGCGACTACCGTTCCGTCCTTCAACACGGCACGATGCACCTGTCCGATAGAGGCGGCAGCCATGGGCTCTTCCGCGAATTCGAGGAATAGTCTGCCAAGCTCTTCTCCGAGCTCCTCTTCTATGATGCGTGCGGCTTCCCGATAGGAGAATGCGGGCACATGATCTTGAAGCCGCTCTAGCTCGGACAAGATGCCGGGAGGAATCAAGTCGGGACGCGTGCTGGCGATCTGCCCCAGCTTCACGAACGTCGGGCCCAATTCCTCCAGGATGAGCCGGATGCGCTCGCCGATGCTTTTGGCCTCGATTCCTTTGCGCTTGCCGTGCCCGAATAAAGAGAACTTCTCATGAAGTCCGATATCGTGGAAAATGTACCCTAAACCGTTGCGGGCAAAAGCAGACGCGATCGTCCGGTAGCGCTTCAACTGCCGGATTCGTTTGCTAATGCCGAAACGGGGCAAGCCGTTACTCATCCTTGCGGTCCCTACGCTCTAGAGCATCTAATCTCTCGTGAATTCGCTCAATGTCCTCCCGCGTAGCCCATTGCTGACTGTCGCCCAGGGGAGAGGATTGCCGTTCAGCCGCAGCCGCTTCCATCTGCTGGCGAGCTTCTTCGCCCTTTTTCACAAGCCGGTCAATCAACTCTTTGGACTCTGCCCGATTGACCTCTCCCTTTTTTACTAGCTCCTCAACCGTTTTTTCAACCTGCTCCTTGCCGGCAACGACGACGCCAACTCCTAGCGAAAACATTTTTTCAATCGTGTCTTTCATTTTCATCCCATCTCCCTGCCTAAAAATCTGACTTTGGGGATAGTATTCTCATATCGGCGAGAAATATAAAAAAATGCCAGCTTTGGCAGACACGCCATTCGAAGTTCTGATGCAGCATGCGCGTTCTCTGCTAGCATGTGGTAATATAGAATGCATGGGACAAGGGTTATAACCGTGATATCCATATAGAGAGGAATGAACCGATATGATCAACATTACGCTGCCAACGCCGGACGTGACGATTTTCAAGCAAGACAACCCGCAGGAAAGCAACATTTACGGATTCACTCAATTTCATCTCATTACGAGAGAGCTGGGTGGTTTCTTCATGTTCTACAATGATAAGGACGAGCTGCTGTTCGTGGGCAAGGCAAGGAAAATAAGACCGCGAATTAAGAAGCATTTCGAAGATTCCGTATCGCCAATGAAGAAGCATCGGGACGAAGTGCATAAGATAGAGGTTTACGTCGTGGAAAGCGCAGTGGATCGGGACATCTACGAAACGTATGCGATTAATGAATTCAAGGCGAAGTACAACGAGGACAAGGTGTATTACAAATAAGGAACAGTTGGCGGAAAAAGCCATAGAAACCAGGAGCGCGGGTCGCTTCTGGTTTTTTTGTTGGTTACTGCTTCTTTCGATAAGCACCGGGCGAGATGCCGTAGCGATCTCGGAACAGCCGATGGAAGTAAGCGTAGCTGCCGAGGCCGGCTTCCGCCGCGATCTGCTCCAAGGACAGTTGGCTGTGATCGAGCAGCTTCACGGCGTGGCTGAGCCGGAGCTGCTGCGCATAGCCGATAATTGATATACCGAAGTGCGCTTTGAACAGATGGACGGCGCGAGACACGCTAAGTCCGGTATGATGGGCGACCTGCGCGAGGGTGATTTCCTCGGCGGTATGCTCCTCGATATATTGCCGCATGCGCAGCGCATGAGAGGCAAGCGGAGACGGAATGTCAGGCGCTTCGTCGAGGGCGCGGTCGATCAGCATGAGCAGCGACCAGACAAGAGAGTCGACAATATTCTTGTGTCCGCCGTCCAGCCGACGTTTCTCGAGAACGATCTGATGCCAGATTGCTTTCAGTCTGCTGTCCTCGGCGATCATGGACAATGTCGGTCGCATGCGCTGTTCCCACCACTCCCGCATACCCGGTCCGTTTCCCATTACGTAGTAGTCGCTAGACAGTTGTGCTCCTCTTGCTCCGAAGCCTATGCGCAGATCGTAGATATCGCCGGGCTTGCACAGCATGAGATGGCCCGGGCGTATTTCCCTCATCTGTCCGTCGATGAGCGCTTCACATATTCCTTCAATTTGTAGCCGAATAATATAGGTGTCCAGACCGTTGCCGTAATATTGGCGAAACGGCTCGACATGCTTGGAGTATTCGCTTAATTGGATATTAAGCGCGCTCATCGTTCATTCTCCTCTCATACGCTTTTTAATATAATCAATCAGATTGTTGATATATTCGACCATATTGTTTCTTCAAGGGCGGGTCTCACTCCTATTATAATAAAAGCATCACGAATTACGAAAGGGGAGTAGAACTCCATATGTCTACACGTACGATTAGAACAATCCAAACCTCGCAAGGCAATCAAGACCGATTGACGGAGATCGCGCCGCTTGAGCTGCGCGAAGATAAAGCTGGCGTAGAGAATCAGATCATTAATGTTTATGAGGATGTCGAATATCAATCGATCATCGGTTTCGGAGGCGCGATTACCGAGGCGTCGGCCGTTACGGCGTCGAAGCTGAGCGACGAGAATAGCAAGCGCATTCTGAATGCTTACTATGACGAGAAAGACGGTATCGGTTATACGATCTGCCGCACTCATATCAATAGCTGCGACTTTGCGCTGGGCAACTACTCCTACGTGCAAGATGGCGATACGGAGCTCAGCACCTTCGACATTAGCCATGACCGCGAGGTTATCATTCCATATATTCGCCAGGCGAGAGAGCTTGCAGGCGATAACTTCACCTTTTACGCATCCCCGTGGAGTCCTCCGGCATGGATGAAGACCAACGGTGAGATGAATAACGGCGGCAAGCTGAAGCCGGAATATCGCGACGTATGGGCGCGTTATTACTTGAAGTTCATCGAGGCCTACGAGGCGGAAGGATTGCCGGTATGGGGGCTTACCGTTCAGAACGAAGCGAAGGCTGTCCAAATCTGGGATTCCTGTATTTACACCGCCGAGGAAGAACGCGACTTCGTGCGTGATTATCTTGGACCGGAGCTGCACAAGGCTGGGCGCAAAGACGTGAAGGTCATGATTTGGGACCATAACAAGGAGCGCGTATATGATCGCGCGAAGACGGCATTCGATGACGCCGAAGCTTCTAAGTATATCTGGGGCATTGGCTTCCATTGGTACTCCGGCGATCACTTCGAGGCGCTTGATGCCGTATCCCGCAGCTACCCGGACAAAGCGCTTATGTTCACGGAAGGCTGCCATGAAGGCGGCGTGCAGCTCGGCTCGTGGAAGAGCGGAGAGCGCTACGCGCATGATATTATGGGCAACCTGAACAACGGCATGTCCGGCTGGACGGATTGGAACATCGTGCTTGACGAGCAGGGCGGACCTAATCACGTCGGCAACTACTGCGACGCGCCGATCATCGTCGATACGAAGTCTGATTCGCTTACGTTCCAGTCGTCGTATTATTACATTGGCCACTTCAGCAAATATATCCGTCCGGGCGCGATTCGCGTCAGCTGCACGAAATATACGGAAGCGCTGCAAACGACGGCGTTCAAGAATACGAACGGCGAGCTCGTTGTCGTTGTCCTGAACCGTTCGGACGCGCCGCATCCTTACTTGCTTCGCAACCGCGAGCAAATCGCCGAGGGCAGCATTCCTGCGCATTCTATCCAAACGCTGATTTTCCCAAGCTTGTAATAGGAGGGTATGTCGAAAATGAAAATGGAACAGCCAGTAACGACCTCGGCCCCAGCACAAGCAGTCTCTCCGCGCAAATGGATGACGCCGGACATTGTCCGTCAGGCGGAGCAGCTGTTGTCCCGCATGTCGCTTGAGGACAAGGTCGGCCAGATGACACAGTACGACTGGGGCTTCAACCCGATTAACCCCGAGACGGGTGTATCTCAGCGCGATCTGCTGCTGGAAGAAATTCGCCAAGGGCGAGTGGGCTCGATCTTCAATCTGTCCGGCGCAGAGGAAGCGAACGAGCTGCAACGGGCCATTCAAGAGCATACCTCACAGCAGATCCCGCTGCTGATCGGCCGCGATGTCATTCACGGCTACAAAACGGTGTTCCCGATTCCGCTGGCGCAGGCGTCGGCGTGGAATCCAGACTTGGCGCGGCGCACGGCGGAAGCCGCATCCCGCGAATCGCTTGCCGATGGCGTCGCATGGGTGTTCGCGCCGATGATCGACGTAAGTCGCGATCCGCGATGGGGACGCATCGCCGAGAGCATCGGCGAAGATCCGCTGCTGACATCGCAGTACGCCAAGGCGTGGGTAGAGGGCGCGCAGATTGATGACGGAGCAGGCCAGGCGACAGCTAGCTGTCCGAAGCACTTTGCAGGTTACGGCCTTGCGGAAGCGGGACGCGATTACAACACGGTCGATCTGTCCGACCACGTGCTGCGCGAAGTGATACTGCCGCCGTTCCGCGAAGCGGTTGATGCGGGCGCGCTTAGCATCATGGCATCGTTCAATGAAGTGAACGGCATACCGGTATGCGCTAATCCATACTTATTGAAGACGATTCTTCGCGACGAATGGGGCTTCGAAGGCATTGTAGCGAGCGATTACAATGCGCTGCAAGAGCTGATCGTGCACGGCGTAGCCGGCAGCGAGGAAGAAGCGGCCGAACGCAGTATCCTTGCGGGCTGCGACATGGACATGCATTCCGGCTTCTATATGCGCCATCTGCCGAAGCTTGTCCGCGAAGGCCGCGTGCCGGAACGTCTTATCGACGAGTCCGTGCTGCGTATTCTCGCGGTTAAGATTAAGCTAGGCTTGTTCGAGCAGCCGTACGTCGCTATTCCACCTGCCGAAGCGGCTGCCGAGGCCCGCGCTACTTTCACTGAGCTCGCTCGCGAGGCGGCGAGAGAATCGATCGTCCTGCTGCGCAACGAAGGGCAAGTGCTGCCGCTGCGCAAGGAAGGCGTATCGATCGCCGTGATCGGGCCGCTTGCGGACAACAGCAAAGACCCGCTTGGCTGCTGGGCAATGGACGGCAATCCGGCTGATGTGATCAGCCTGCTCGAAGGCATCCGCCAAGCGGCAGGCGCAGAAGCGGGAGCAGCCATCCATTATGCGGAAGGCTGCGCCATCGACGCGGACGGCGAAGACGGCTTCGAAGCCGCGCTGGAAGCGGCGCGCCAAGCGGATGTCGTCGTCCTGGCGCTGGGCGAAGCGCTCGAGATGAGCGGCGAATCGCGCTCTCGGACATCGCTTGATCTGCCGGGCGCGCAGCGCAAGCTAGTGCAAGCCGTCGCCGCGCTGGGCAAGCCAGTCGTAGCCGTGGTACTGAGCGGCAGACCGCTTGCGCTGCCATGGCTGCAAGAGCATGCTGCCGCGATCGTCCAGGCTTGGCATCTTGGCGTACAAAGCGGTCATGCGATCGCCGATGTGCTGTTCGGCGACTACAACCCGAGCGGCCGTCTGTCGGTTACGTTCCCGCACAATGTCGGACAGGTGCCGATCTACTATTATCGCAAAAAGACCGGCCGCCCTCCTGCGGGTGTCTATTCTTCTTACTACATCGATTCGACTACCGAGCCGCTATACCCATTCGGCTACGGGCTTAGCTACACAAGCTTCGAATACAGCTCCATTACGGCAGACCGGACGTCCATGAGCGCGAACGGCGATCTCAATTTGTCCGTGACTGTCACGAATACCGGAGACCACGAAGGCGAAGAAGTCGTACAGTGTTATATCCGAGACGAGGTGGCGAGCGTCACTCAGCCGCTTAAGAAGCTGATCGGCTTCCGCAAGATTAGCCTGCGGCCTGGTGAATCGGCAAACGTAACGTTGAACGTACAAAGCGATTCTCTCGCTATATTGGACCAAGATATGAAGCTGACGACGGAGCCAGGCGACTTCACCGTATGGATCGGCCCTAATGCAAGCGCGGGGCAGACGATAACGATCAAAGTTGTGGAATAGGAATAGCAGTCAGCAAGCGGCGTGTTTTCCAATCAAAGAGGACAGCTCGAAGTCATACCTTCGAGCTGTCCTCTTTTTTACTCCCCCTTCAACTCTCATAGGCAACAAGCTATTATTAGAGGAACAGCTCGTCTAGATCGACACGAGAGAGGACAGGGAATGCGATGCAGCAACAGGTGCTTAAATTGGAACATATATCGCTAACAAAGCTCTATGCTTCGGTTGCCCGCGAGAAGCTAACCTTCGACACATACACGCTGCTCATTATCATACACGGAGCAGGGGAGCTCTGGATCGATAACAAGAGCTATCATTTGGATAAGTCGGGCATGGTCGTTTATTGCAAGCCGGGAACGGCTATGCACTATACGGAAGAGAGCGGGCATGAACAGGGACTACTGTTTTATCAACTGACGATTGGCGTTTATTCCAAGGGCGCAAGGGTCCCAGAGGGCGGACTGTTCAATAATGGAGAAGTGGCGCGGCGCTGTTACCACCAGCTCAGGGATTTGGCAGAGAGTATAGAGCTGATGAACGGGGTGCATAGTGCTGCTCAGGACTTCAAGCGACAAATGCTGTTCAACGAAATGATGTTTCTCATTTCCCACGAGCATGAAGAGTCCAAAGAGAAGCCGGACACAACCGCTATTGATAGCATTATTGCCTACACAGAAAGCCATTACCATGAAGATATTCACCGGGATCAGCTTGCCAGAATGGTCGATTTGAATCCTGAATATTTTTCGCGGTTGTTCAAAAAAGTGACGGGAAGCACGTTCAGCAGCTACTTAACCGAGTTAAGAATCAGGAATGCGCAGCAATATTTGCTTACCTCAAGAGGCAGCTTAAGAGAGATTGCCCACCGCGTCGGCTACAGCAACGAGTTTTATTTAAGCCGCAAGTTCAAAGAGGTAACAGGCGTGTCGCCGACCTTCTATTTGCAGATGCCTAAGCGCATCGCTTCCGTTTCTTCGCATTTCACCGCTTGCTTGCTCGCCCTTGGCGTAATCCCGAGCGTAGCGAAAATTAACCCCTATATTCAAGAGCTGTACAAAGACAGCCTGTGCGATGGATCGACGCAGCTCATGGATCTGCATACGTTTCACTATAATCAGATTGTTGCGGATGCGTCGCCGGATCTTATTTTTTGCTACGATACTTATCCGGAATTAGGCGATCTGAAGCGGACTGCCCCGACCATTTCGCTTTCGCTGAATAAGCTGGGATGGCGTGAGCAGTTCATGTTCATCGCCGAAATCGTGAATGCCAATGAGAAGGCCAATGAGCTTCTTGGAAGCTTGGACGAGCAGGTCGTTCAGGCGAGAAGACAGCTAGCCGACAAGATAGGCGACCATGAGACGGTACTAATCCTTGAGATTTGGAACGATAAAATTATGGTCATCGGCGACTCCGGCGGCAGAGGCGGCCAATTGATCTACCATATGCTGAAGCTGAATCCGCCGGCGCGGGTCCGAAGCGAGCTGTTTGCAAGGCAATGGTACAAGCTGATAACGCCCGAGGAGCTTCCTCTGTATTCTGCCGACTATATTTTTGTGACTATTTATGAGGAAAAGGGAGGCAGCCCGTATGCCGCGAAAATCATGAACGGAAACTTCTGGAATAGTCTTCCTGCCATCTACAAAAACCGTGTATTCATCAATGATCACAGCATCTTTTACAATTGGGACCCCGTGTCGCTGCATGTACAGCTAGAGCTGCTCATGCGCCACTTCATGTCATAATTTCATAAAGGATATCGTCACAATAGGAAATGGACGGTGGTTATCCCCCATGTTATGATTGTCATCGTGATAATGATTATCATTATTATGAGAAGCATTCATTAACTAACAGCGGGGGTATTGGGAACATGAAAGTGAAATCACAACAGCTACTCATCTTGCTACTCGTCTTCGTATTTATCGTAGCGGGCTGCGGCAATCAAGCAGACAATAGCAATACAGGCAATAATGAAGCTGCACAGACGGCGACGAACGAGCCTGCGCAGGCAGAAGATGAAGGCGTTACAGAGACAGGTGGATTGAAGACCGTTACTTACTTGGGCAAGGAATATCAAGTGCCGGAGAAAGCGGAGAAGATCGCCATTCTCGCCGTTGAGGCGATGGAGGAAATGCATGTGCTCGGCGTGAAGCCTTATGCCGCAGCTAAAGATATGTACGTGAATGGCATTCCAGAGGAGATCGGTGATTCGTTGGAAGGCGTGCAATGGATTGATTCGGGCGTACAGCCGGACAAGGAGCAATTGCTTGCCTTGAAGCCGGACCTCATTCTCACTACAGCAAGATTGGATGCGGAGACTTTGAAGCCGCTTGAAGAGATCGCTCCGACGATTCCGTTGTCGTTCAGCGGTGCAGATACCGAAGCGAACATTACGGTCGTAGGCGAAGTGACAGGCAAGGCGGAGGAAGCGAAAGCCGCAATCGAGGCTTATAAGAAGCAGCTCCAAGAGTCGAAAGACAAGCTCGGCGCGTCTGCCAATAAGGACAAAAAAGTCGTTTACATGCGCATCAGCACGGAGTACGGACTAAGCGCCTACTCGACGCAAACGACATATAACGCGGTGCTTTACGATGGACTCGGCCTTACCGTTCCGGATGTAATCGGCAATATCGAACGCCGCGAGACGCTTTCGCTTGAAGTTGTGGCGCAAGCGAATCCCGACTATATCTTCGCGCTCGTTCCGCTCAATGATCTGAAGGCGATCGACGACTTGAAAACGAAGCCTCTTTGGAACGGCATCAGCGCCGTGAAAGAAGGGCATGTCATTGTGAACCCGGTTCACCCGGACTTGTTCGGAACGCCGATCTTGAGCAAAACGAAGTTCCTAGAGCAAGTGACGGCAACATTGGTCGATGCCGAATAGAAGAAAGTTAATTATTGTTATGAGCTGCCCTGTACTGCTGGCCCTCGGTATTTTCTTATCGATCAGCTACGGGGCAGCCGTTCTGTCGTTACAGGATGTCGTTCATGCTGTTTTTCACTACGATTCAAGCAACATTACGGACAATATCGTTATTACGTCGAGACTGCCCAGAGCGCTGGGCTCGGTTATAATCGGAATCCTGCTTGCCGTTTCGGGCGCTCTTATGCAAGGGGTAACGCGAAACTACTTGGCTTCTCCCTCGATTATGGGGGTATCCGAGGGCTCGGCTTTCTTCGTGACAATTGCGATGATTACAGCCGCTGCGGCAAGCTCTCTCGGTCTTATGTTGTTTTCTTTCATAGGGTCGCTCGTAGCGATTCTGTTCGTGTTCGGCATTGGGAGGCTTGTGCCGAACGGCTTCCAGCCGGTGCGGCTTGCCATTATCGGGATCGTCATAGGCACGTTCTTCAGCAGCCTGGCCGCCGCGCTGGCGCATTTTTTCCAAATCTCGCAAAGCGTCAGTTTCTGGTACAATTCGAGGCTCGACAAGATGGATATGGCGGACGTGTACTTAGTTCTTCCCTTTGCGGCGGCAGGGTTGATCGCCTCGATGGCGATATCAAAGTCCGTTACCATCCTGTCATTAGGGGAGGAGACTGCCGCGAGCTTAGGGATGCGGCCGATGCTTATTCGAACGACCGCGATGCTCGCGGTTGCGCTAATGACCGGCTCGGCAGTCGCCATCGGCGGCAATATCGCCTTCATCGGGTTGGTGGTGCCTCATATTGCTCGGTTCCTGGTCGGAACGGATTATCGCTGGCTCATTCCGTGTTCGGGGCTTATTGGCGGCGTGTTTCTATGCTTCTCGGATATAGCCAGCCGTTTCTTCAACTACCCGTATGAAACGCCGATTACGATCGTCATCTCGATCATTTGCATCCCTTTCTTTATTTATTTGGTGTACAAGAAGGGGGGGGCTCAAGGTGTATAGACGAATGATGCCTCGGATCGGGGTTATCGCTTTCCTTCTCTTGGCGGCTGTGTATATGAACATAACGAGCGGAAGCTTGGAGATGAGTCTCTCGGATATCATCCGTACGCTGCTTGGCAGGCAAGTGGAGAAGGATTTTACAATGACCGTCTATGAATACCGGCTTCCGCGAATCRTATTGGCGCTTATYGTTGGATTCGGCCTTGCGATCGCCGGTGCGGTCATACAAGGCGTGACGAACAACGGACTCGCCGATCCCGGCATATTGGGCATTAGCGCCGGCGCGGGTGCGGGCATCGTCATTTTTATTTTTTTCGCCCAAGGATCGGTCGTAACGGATGATTGGTACAGCGTATTGATTCGTCCGTTGTTCGGCTGGGCAGGCGGGATGGCAGCGGCAGCAATCATTTTCTTCCTCTCGTGGAGGAAGGGGATGCTCGATGTGACGCGATTCATTCTGATAGGCATCGCCGTATCCGCGGGGTTCAGCGCCATATCGATCTATTTCTCGTTGAAGATGGACCCGAATGACTTCCAAAAGGCTAATATATGGCTGCATGGCAGCATCTACAATGCGACTTGGACGTACATTCTCGCGGCTCTTCCATGGGTGCTTCTGCTTACTCCCTTCATCCTGTACAAGCATCGCATTCTCGATCTGTTCCAGCTTGACGACGATACGGCCCGCAGCTTAGGCGTTGCCGTCAATCGGGAGAGAATGTGGATGATTCTGTGCAGCGTTGGGCTCGTAAGCGCATGTGTATCGATTGCCGGCAACATTACGTTTATCGGATTAATCGCTCCACATATCGCAAGGCAGCTGGTCGGCGTACACAATCGATTGCTGCTGCCGGTCAGCGGCCTGCTGGGGATGCTGCTTGTGCTTGCTGCCGATTACATAGCGCGCAATATTGCGCCGTCGGAAATTCCTGTCGGCATCATTGCCGCTTTGATCGGCGTGCCTTATTTAATCTATTTGCTGCTGAGACGGAAGGTATGAATATGACGCAGCAGACTCAAAAATTGAAAAACCTTATGAACGCGCGCTGCGTCTCATAAGGTTTTTTGCATAGCGAAGCGTAGACCTTGGCTAATGAGGAGAGGCAGGACGGAGATGTGGCTTTCATCCTCGAACCTCTTGAAAGCAACGCTTAGCCGAGTTGGACTAAGCTGGCTTAACCGACTTGCCATAGCCTCGGTTTTCTCGTAATTGCGGCCCTCCGCCTCGCGCTCCAACTCTCCGATCGTAATGAGCAGCCTGATTGGCACGTCATTATCATAGGGCAGAAGCGAGGCAAGCGCTCGCTCTTGCTTAAGCAGCGGCTTCTCGTTCCAGTAAATAGAAGGGCTGCCGGCAATATAGGTTTGGAAGCTGTCCGGCTTAGAGAAGAGGGCGTTTAGCACGAACAGGCCGCCTAAGGAATGGCCAAGCAGCGTTTGCCGCTTCGTATCGACGGCGAAGTCACGTTCGATCATCGGCTTCAGCTCTTCTTCAATAAAACTAAGGAAATAAGCAGAGCCGCCTTGCTCTGGCCATGATTTCCCATCAGGATGGGGAGGAAGCTCGGACGGAAGGGATGGATAAGTGAAATCATAATGGCGCGATAGATGAAATGGAGTATCCGTTTCGTAGCCGATGCCGACGATGATCGCCGGATCTACGCCTGTCCGTTCGGGGAAGCGGGACTGCGCTCTGTTCGCCTCCGTCATCGTGCCGAACACGGCATTGCCGTCCAGCAAATAGATGACGGGAAACCCTCTAGGAGGCGCCGGCTGGAGAGGCAGGCTGATGAGAATGTGATACGTGCGTCCTCCACGGGAGACGACAACTTTTGAGATCGTATTCGAAATCGTCACTTGGTTATAAGATGGCATTGAACGAAACTCCTTGCTAATCTTTGTTTGTAAGGTTCGACATATATACGTTATTTTCTAGATTGGCGCGCACGAATTCCAACGATTGCTTAGCCATATAAGCCGAGCTGTATTTGAAATCTCCCTTAATCCAGTCAATGATCATGCCGAGAAGACCGTGAGCGCGATAGCCGGCGAGCAGCTCCTGGTCAATCTGCGGGTTGGGAGTCATATCGGTGAGGTCATCGAGAAACAGCTTCTTGAGCACAAGATGCAGCTTATTTTGAAAATCGGCTAATGCGTTCGTCTTGACCAGCAGCTTATAAAATTTCGCATAATGCTCGACGTGGTCGAACAGCTTAATGGTTGCCGAAGGCAAGCTCTTGACCTCGAAGGTGTGCTGGTGCTGATAAGGCGCTCTGTAGGATGCGATCAGATCCGCCGTAATATCCTCAAGGATCTCGCCCAGCAGCTCTTCCTTGTAAGGGTAGTGCTTATAGAAGGTGCCGCGATTCAGCTCCGCCAGCTTGACGATGTCGGTTATAGCAATTTCGTCGAATTCCTTACGCTCCATCAGTGTCAGCAAGGCGTCTTTCAAAGCGGACTTGGACTTCTTAATTCTTCGATCAGAAGACTCATTATGCATCTTGGTCCTCCTCTGTTCATTAATTAGACGTAATCGAACATACAGCCGGCAGGCTGTTGGATAATGAACAAAACCGTGAAAGGTTGAATATTGTTGACCCTATCTACCCTGATTATACTACTTCGTAGAGCGTATGACATGTTCTTGGTCATTGTTTGTGAGAGCGCTTCACGCGTGACAACTATGAGCGAAGGGATGATAAATATGGGAAGATTATCAGGCAAAGTAGCGATTATTACAGGAGCTGCTGGCGGAATGGGCTTGGCGGATGCGCAATTGTTCGCCAAAGAAGGAGCGAAGGTTGTTGCAACGGACGTACAGTTCGAACTGCTGCAGCAAGGAGTCGACGCAATTAATGCAAACGGCGGAGACGCAGTAGCGGTGAAGCTGGACGTATCCTCGCCAGAAGGCTGGAAGCAAGTCGTTGATCTTACTTTAGAGAAATACGGCAAAATCGATATTCTCGTCAACAATGCGGGTATTCATATAGCCAAAACGATTCTAGAGGCTGACGTCGACGATTGGAACAAAGTGATGGCGATTAATACAACGGGCGTATTCCTTGGCATGAAATCGGTTATTCCGGAAATGCAGAAAAACGGCAAAGGCTCGATCGTTAATATTTCATCCATCGCAGCCATTGTCGGCGGAGAGAATGCGGACGGTAACGGTGCGGCATACAGCGCCTCCAAAGGCGCAGTTCGCTCCTTGACGAAGCATGCGGCGCAGTCATTCGCAAAAGACAATATTCGTGTGAACTCCATCCATCCGGGTCCGATCAAGACGCCGATTATGGGCGAATTCGCGAAGATCGCCGGCGATATTTACAAAAATGCCGTGCCTCTTCCTCCGCATGCCGGAGATCCGGAGGACATTGCATACGGCGTTCTATATTTGGCCTCCGATGAGTCGAAGTTCGTAACAGGCGAAGAGCTTGTGATCGATGGCGGGGCTATTACGAAATAATCCGAATAATGAAGAGACACTCCTTGCAACCGCCTGTGTTGAGGGAGTGTCTTTTTTGTTGATAATTATTGATAGTTCGGAGCAAGCTCCGTTTCCGTATAGATGGAGATGAGCACGATCGCCAGCTCCTCGCCGATGTTCTTGACCAAGTGCGGCGTACAAGCGTTCCAGCTGAAGGAGTCCCCCTCATGGAACTCGGCGGCATCCTCTCCTTGCTCGGCATATATCGTGCCCTGGAGCACGACATGCACTTCCTCGCCCTCATGCGCGTGGGCTTCTCCTGTGGAAGCTCCGGGAGGGAGCTCAACAAGCACCATGCGAACGTTTTTAGTGGCGCTTAGATGCGCTACCTTCAACTGATGTATTCCGCTCGTCGTTATTTTCCGATCGTTCTTGCGCACAATATGCATGCGGTCTTCCTTCTTAAGAAGCAGGTAGGCAAGCGGGACTTTCAGTGCGCCTGCAATGCTTTCCAGCGTTGCGATAGAAGGCGAAGTTTTGTTCGTCTCGACTTGGCTCATGAACCCTTGCGACAAGCCTGTTTCCTCGCAGATCTGTGCGATCGTAATATTTTTGCGCTTGCGGATAGCGCGTATATTCGAACCGATGTCCATTCGATTTCACCTCGGAATATTTGTAATAAAGAATATAAATTCATATTAACAATAAATTAGTTGACACGCCACTCTTTTCGGAATAATATTAGCAATATAAAAGTTATATACTTATTTAAAATAACCGAAGAGAGCAACACCCTATAAAATGAAGTGGAGGCGTGCAACTATGAATCCAAATCCAGCCTATGCGTATGACATTCACTTTCCACCCAATTTTGATGCGAACAAGAAATACGCGACGATCTTCACTCTGCACGGCAAAGGCTCGAATGAGCACAATATGTTCGGTTTAGTCGCTCCTTTATCGGAATCGTTTATCATAATCGGTATTCGAGGCGATCTGTTGCTCGGGGCAGGCTATCAATATTATGAGCTGAAAAGCCTCGGCAATCCGCTCCGCGAAACGTTCGACCGTGCCGTACGGCAGCTTGAGTCGTTCATCGACTATGCAACTGAGAAATATGCAGTCGACCCGGATAGACGTTATTTGCTCGGCTTCAGTCAAGGCGCGATCTTGTCGATGACGCTGGCTCTCACGATGGGGGATCAGTTGAAGGGAATTGTCGCGCTGAACGGCTACGTACCTGAATTTGTGAAGACGGAATATCCTCTGAAGAGCGTGGAGAATATCTCGGTATTTGTTTCTCATGGCGAGTTTGACTCCGTTTTCCCGATACGTATCGGGCATGAGACATCGGCTTACTTCGAGAGCTTGACGCCGAAGCTGACGTTCAAGACGTACCCGTCCGACCATGGAGTAATTGAAGAGAACCAACGTGATTTTACCGAATGGCTTATAAAAGACGCGAACCTGCGATCAATCCAATAATAATAAGGAGTGAATGAAAAGATGATACCTTCCTATTTTATGGCCCATGGTGCCCCGTCCCTCGTCCTTGATGAAGTGGATTATACCCGTTTCTTGAAAAAATTCGCCCAAAGCATGCCTGTAAAACCAAAAGCGATCGTATTGTTCTCGGCGCATTGGGAAGAAAACACGCAGACGGTAAGCGATGTTGACACGTACAGCACAATCTACGACTTCGGCGGCTTCCAGCCTGAGCTGTACGAAATGACTTATCCGGCAAGCGGGGATCACGCTATAGCTGAGCAAATTCAAGCGCTGTTCGGCAAGCACGGAATTGACAGCGTTCGGGATGAGCAAAGAGGTCTCGATCACGGAGCTTGGGCTGTGCTGAAGCTGGTGTATCCGGATGCGGACATTCCGGTCGTCGCTTTATCCGTCAACCGTTATTTGACCAACGAGCAGCAATACGAGATCGGCAAAGCATTAGCGGAGCTGAGGGAGCAGGACGTTCTTATTGTTGGCAGCGGGGGAACGGTTCATAATTTGCGCAGAGTGAATTGGGGAGCGGAAGCGGCGGACAGCTGGGCCGAGGGCTTCGATAATTGGCTGCAAGACAAGCTGGAGACTTGGGATACCGAAGAGCTGTTCCGTTATAGAGAGCTGGCGCCATATGGGCAGGAGGCTGTTCCGACGAACGAGCATTTCATTCCGCTGCTGCTGGCAATGGGGGCGGGAGATCGCACGCGTGAGGCAAAATTGCTCCATCGCAGCTATCAATATGGTAATCTAAGCTTAAGCTGCTGGCAGTTCAGTTAAGGGTTCGGAGACGAATTAGACATAAGGAAAGAAGGCGGTTAGCATCAAATCTGCTTACCGAACCATGCTGGATCAATCGATTATTTTACTTTTAGCGGCGGTTTTCATCTTGCAGCAGTTTACGGGCTGGGAGATGCTTACCGCCGTGCTTGGCGTTCTGGTGTTTGTTGCAATTGCGGTGCTGCTTCCCCGCTTAAAAGGAGTCACGCTTCTGCTGACATCCGCCTTCGTAGTCGGCGGTGTTGTTCTTATGCTCGTTCAGAAGGCGGACGCCCGCATGTGGTGGAGCGCTGCCGGCATGAATGCGACGATCGTCACTTTGTTTGCGTTCGCGCCGTTGTTCGGTATTCCCGTGAGGCTGCCGAAGTACGTTGCGGCGTTGCGGCGTTTCTACGAGACGAAGGTGCAGAGCGGTATCGTCTTATATGCAGGCACGCAGCTGCTGACGCAGATCATGGGCGCGTTTATCAACGTAGGCTCTATATCCGTCGTGTATCATTTGGCCTTCGTAAAGCCGCGGCCAGCCGGCATCTCGAAGCTGCTTGCGAATGCGCTGAATCGCGGATTTGCCGGGGCGATTGTTTGGTCGCCTTATTTTGCGGCGATGGCGTTAATCACCTCGGCGCTTGGGGTACGTTGGTCGGAGCTGCTTCCGTACTTAATTGTATTGTCGTTGCTAAGCTTTCTAGTGAGCGTGGGGGTAGACTTGCGGAAGCTGCTTGATCCGGAGCGAGAAGTGAAGAAAGAGTCTGCTCCGTTGAGTGATCAACAGGGTGAGTCTGGAGAAAGTTCCGCGAAACCGGAAGCGGAGGCGGAAGAACAGCAAGGAGGCGGCGGATTCCCGATCGGGCTCGGGATATATCTCGCTACGGCGATTGCCGTAATTCTAATTATGGAATCGATCATTGATCTGCCGATGGTTCTGATCACTTGCATGACAGCTGTCGTTGTTCCGCTCCTCTGGTGCTTGGCGCAAGGGCAAGGCTCCGTTTACAAGCAAGGCCTTGTGAATCATATGCAGGTGACGCTCCCATCGCTGAAGAAGGAGATCACGCTATTTCTTGCGGCGGGTTTCTTCAGCGGTTCGATCGGCGCGACGGGGATTGGCGATTCTTTGCCTGCGCTGCTTGCGGGCATACCGATTCCTATCTGGCTGTCATTCTCGGTTATGGTCGTTATTCTTATGATTATTTCTGCACTTATCGGTCTGCATCCAATCGTGCTCGTCACAATATTTGCGACAGGCATCGACCCTGGCGCCATTCAGATGAGCGCGAACGACTATGCCATCCTCCTGCTCGGCGGCTGGGCATTATCCAACCCGATCTCTCCGGCCTCGGCGGTCAATAATTTATTGGCCGGATTGTTCAAGAAGCCCGTATTCGAGATGGCGTCGCCCAATTACAAGTACGCCGCTTGCATGGCGGTGCTGCTGCTTCTTTTTATGCTGGTGATACGGATCTAGACGTATGATGAACGGCTGTGCCCCCTTGTCGAAGGCGGCGCAGCCGTTTTTGTATGGAATAAAGGGAATTTCTCCAGTTATTTATTGGAGAATGCCAGGATAAACCGAAAATAAAAGGAATACCTCCTGTTAATTTCATCGGTATCACCGATTCGAAGGGAAGAGGGTCATATTAACGGGAGGAATTCCATTTAATTGCTAATAGACGGCGGGATGAGCAGATTTAACAGGAGAATTTCCAGATATTTAAATCTGCACACGAGTCCGCATCGAAATTGACGTTAAGTGAGGATGAAGAAGAAGATGGCAATGCGCGGCTGCCACGTCTACGATCCGGAAGGCAACATGCTGCTCATTTGCACCCTGCCTCATTCGTAACGGCGCTTAAAGCATACCTCGTTTGCTCGCTCTTCACCCACGCGATATAATGTTTGCATTCCTAGAAGGCCGTTACGGTAACGGTTATGAAAAGAGTGATGCACCATGAGTGAACAAAATATTATCGATCGTACGAAGCTTCCCATTACGGTAAATATGATTGTGAATCAATTGCGGACGCTGGGCGTTCATGAAGGAGACATGCTTCTCGTCCACTCCTCGTTATCTGCCTTGGGGTGGGTGTGCGGCGGGGCTCAAGCGGTCGTACAGGCGCTGCTTCAAGCGGTAGGCGAAGCGGGTACGCTCATTATGCCGGCGCAGAGCGGAGACTGGAGTGATCCCGCTGAGTGGGGGAACCCGCCAGTGCCCGAGGAGTGGATCGAGATTATCTATAACGAGTTGCCTGCTTTCGATCCAACTATTACGCCGACAAGGGGGATGGGGCGGGTTGCCGAATTGTTCCGGACGCACCCTGGAACGATAAGATCAACGCATCCGCAAGTTTCCTTCTGCGCGAGTGGGAGGCAAGCAGCTGAGATCGTCTACAGCCACCCGCTGACGCCGCAATTCGGGATGGATTCGCCGCTCGGCAAGCTGTACCGCGGCGGGGCCAAGGTGCTGCTGCTCGGCGTGGGATACGATTCTTGCACGAGCTTCCATCTGGCTGAAGCTATCCTACCGGACATGCCAACGAAGCGGATGGGTACGGCGATCATGGAGGATGGCGAGCGGACGTGGAAGTGGTTCACCGACTGCGCTTATGATTCAGGTGATTTCGATAAGCTTGGCGAGCAGTTTGGAAACGAGCGAGCTACAAGGCTTGGCAAAGTAGGCAATGCCGATTGCTTCTTGTTCGACATGGAGGAAGCGGTTGACTTCGCGGTAGAGTGGTTGGCGAATAATCGGACGATGAACTAATTAGCGGAGAGGAAGGCGCGGATCAACATGAGCAACAGCAATCTTATCTACTTAAGCAACATCAAGGCGGAGGACGCCGCCTCGCTACTTGATTTAAGATTGAGAAACCGCATTTTTTTGCAGCCATTCGAACCGATTAGAGAGGAAAAGCACTTTACGCTTGAAGGGCAGCAGAGCGAGATTGCAGTCAACATACGTGATGCTGTCGACGATAAGGGTTACGTATACGGCGTTTTCGCCGAAGAGACGGACGAGCTGGTCGGACGAATTGCATTAACCGGAATTGCACGCGGACCAGCACAGCATGCTAATGTTGGTTACTTCATCGATCAGCGGCATAACGGCAAAGGGTATGCGACGTCAGCGGTATCTCTATGCGTGGCCCAAGCGTTCGATGAGCTTGGTCTGCACCGTGTGCAGGCCGGCGTGATGCCTAGAAATATGCGCTCGAGACGCGTGCTGGAGAAGGCGGGTTTCCGGCTTGAGGGGTTGGCAGAGCGGTATATTTATATTAACGGCGTGTGGGAGGATCATCATTTGTTCGCCATAACGTCGGATGAACCACGTTAATAGGCGTGGCTGGCTGACAAATTAAGCAACAAGGACACCCTTTGCAGCCAAAGGGTGTCCATGTTATGCCATCCGTTCGATTTAAGGAAGGATATTGCCAGCAGCGAGGAAGATCGAGTACCACTCTTCGCGAGTGAGACGGATCTCGGCCGCCTTGATGCAATCCTTAAGCCGATCGATATTCATCGTGCCGATGACCGGTTGCATATTCGCCGGGTGACGAAGCAGCCAAGCGACAGCGATCGTCGTGTTCGTAACTTCGTATTTGGCGGCGACTTCGTCGATCTTTTTGTTCAGCTCGGGGAATTTCTCGTTGCCGAGGAATACGCCCTCGAAGAAACCGTATTGGAATGGAGACCAAGGCTGAATCGTAATGTCGTGCAATCTGCAGAAGTCGAGAATGCTTCCGTCGCGGTTAACTGCGGCACCGTTCTCCATGTTGACGTTGAAGCCTTGGGAGATCATCGTCGCATTCGTGATGCTGAGCTGGAGCTGGTTCGCGATAAGCGGCTGCTTCACGTATTTTTTCAACAGTTGAATTTGCATCGGATTTTGGTTGGAGACGCCGAAGTGGCGCACCTTGCCGGAGCTCTCCAGCAGGTCGAACGCTTCCGCTACCTCTTCCGGCTCGACGAGCGTATCCGGGCGGTGCAGCAGCAGCGTGTCTAAGTAATCCGTATTCAGACGCTTCAGAATGTTGTCAACGGAGCTCAAAATATGCTCTTTCGAAAAGTCGAACATGACGCCCGGCACGATGCCGCATTTCGATTGAAGAATAAGCTTCTCCCGAACGCTCGGGCTCATATGTACCGCCTCTGCGAATAGCTCCTCGGCTTTGCCGGCGCCGTAAATATCGGCGTGTTCGAAGAAGTTAGCGCCTTCATCAAGCGCAGTCTGTACGAAACGTTCGGCCTGCTGCTTGTCCAGCGACGGAAGTCGCATGCAGCCTACTGCAATAACGGGTACTTCTAAATTGCTGCTTCCAAGCTTCATTGTTTTCATGCTCATATACCTCCATAGGTTTGGGTTGATAATGGGATTGTGTATGGTGAATATGGCTCAAGGCCCATCCCCTCTATTGTTGCACAGGGCAACGGACGTTTCAATCCTATTAAGCAGGATGAAGGCAGTTAATCATGATAAGAAAGTATATTCCTTCGCAGGCTTGATTTGCTATTATTGGTGTAACAAGAGAAATGGGGAGGACAACCGCAATCATGAGTCAATTGCCCAAGCCTACCCAGCAGCCAGAAGAGAAGCCGGAAGGCTATCGACCGTTCCTAGCGCCGAAAGCGCTTAAAATGATCTATGGAGGGAAAACAATGACCGATCAACAGCACACCGTCGAAGGCCATCCGTCAACGAGCCCGATCAAAAACAAGGTAGGATCGATATTCGTGCCTGTACGCGATATCGAAAAATCTCGCAGCTGGTATTGTCGCGTTATGGGGCTGCGCGAGGAAGACTGCAGCATCATGGGCGGACATCTGTGTCCGCTGCCGATGGACGGCGTCGGCATCATTCTCGACACGATGCCGATGTGGGGAGGCGACCGGCCGGAAGGCGCTCCTTCGATTCAAACGCCGGCCTTCATGCTCATGACCGACGACTTGCAAGGCTCGTTCGATTTCATGAAGCAGCTTGGCGTAGAGCTTGTAACGGAAATCGAGCATGACCATTGGTTCGTCGTAAAGGATCCCGACGGCAACAAAGTGATGATCTGCCGCGAATAAGGGACTAAGGACCTCTGCATTTCACTTTAAAGTGGAATGTATGAGGTCCTTCATCTGGTCGTTGATTACTTTTGACTGGAAATCGTCCAACTAAATAGCTTGTTGTAGAAGGAACAAGTGCCTTTGATTGGAAATCATACAGCCTAATTCGCCGATTTAGCACGATTCCTCCAAATATGCCTCATATGCCTGTAGGAAATCCACCCAAACTGCTTTTCTGATGTCATTTAGCCCATTAGCCTGTATACAATCCAATCACCTCTGACTAGTTAAAGGACTCACATCGTGCAAGCACGTTTAGAACAATCCCCTATGTCATTATACTTGCAGCTGTTCCAGCCACACGTCCTTAAAGTCGATCCAACCAAGCGAATTCAGCTTCGTCACGCCCCGAACCGATGGATGCAGGTACGTGTTGTTCTTGCGGTGAGTAAGGAACAGGATTGTAGCATCCTTCCGGAACCGCTCTTCAATCTGGCGCAGTGCCGCGCGTCGCCGTTCATTGCTATCGGCAACGAGAGCCGTATCAACCTGCTCGCTTATCCAGTCCAAGCGATCGTTGTCCAAAAACGATTGCATGACGCAGCTTCCATGCTCGTAAGCTTCGATCTCGCATACTTCGTCCTCCGCGAGCACGATGCCGAACATCGTACAATCCGCTTCCATGACCTTCTCTAGGTTCGTTCCGGAGATCGTCACCTCCGCTTGGATTCCCCATTGCTTAAGGCGGTTCATGATCCATCTAGCATCGTCCTCATAATTCTCGTGTACGGCAATGAGCAGAGGTGAGCCGTCATAGTCCGCTTGCTGCAGCGCAGCGCGGACTTGCTCGGCTCGGTACGGCTCGACATTCAGATGCCGGTTCGTCTCTATTCGGAATCCGAAAGCCGGCATCACCCGGCTGCCTCCCAGCTCGTCGATCATATCGATCGGGTTCAAGATCATCCTCACTGCTTGACGGAATGCTTCGGAATGATAGGGCCCTTCACGATTGAAGTTCCAACAGAACATCGTACATCCGCGGCATAGCTGCTCAATCGCAAGCCAGTCTTCGACCGCTTCCTGGTCAATGGAGGGCCAGCCGCATTTACCGGTATGGAGGACATCCGGCGATACGGCCGTGTCTCCCCTGTATTCCTCCGGAAGAACAACGAGATCCACACGATCAAGAAAAGGTCTACCCTGATAATAGCCGTGATGTGCTTCGAGCCGAATGCGGTGCGCGGTGCTTGAGACAAGACGGAACGGGCCGGTCCCGATAGGTCGCTGCCAGAAATCATCCTCGGGATGTCCACCAAGCTCCGCGGGGATAATCGATGCCGCTGTCGTACACATGAACCGGTCAAAAATCCGGTTTGGCTTGTGAAGCCGGATCCGAATGACGAGACGGCTAACAGCCGCAATGTCCGAGACGCCGCGCATGATCCAGCGATTGTCCGCATCGCCGCGAAGCCGCTGAAGGGAATAGACGACATCGGCTGCAGACAGCTCTCTGCCGTCGTGGAAAAGCACGCCTTTTCGCAGATAGAAGGTCCATTCTTTGCCGTCTGAGTCTGATGTCCAGTGGTAGGCAAGTCCGGGCACGATCTTGTCGGTACGTTCGTCAAACTGCAACAGCCGGTCGCAAATCTGACGCAGTAGATGGGAGTCGAAAACATAGTTAACGTAAGCGGGATCGAGCGTCACGATCTGATGGATAATGGGAAAGACGAGCGTATCGCATGGTCCGTTTCCATCTCCGCGTTCCTCTTGCCGATAGCCGAAATGTCCATCCAGCCATTCCAAAAACTTTTCCTTCGCGTCCGTGCCTTCCCCGTAAGTGCCAAGCAGCTCGAACGCTGTCTTGTAATCGCCGCTCTCCGCACGGTTGCGTGCTAGACCAAGTAGATACGATGGTTTGTCCTTTAGGAATACGATCCTCGAATGATGGCCGCGTCCGCGTCCGGGCAGCCATTCGATCAATCCCTCGTCTTCCAGCTTCTGCAGAATGATTCTTGTGTTGCGCTTGGAGCAGAACAAAGCCTCCGAGAGCTCTTCCATCGTTACTTCCATAGGTGAACCTGTAAGGCGTATATCTCCGAATCGATCAACTAGGATCAAGTAGCGTTCAACGGTCTGTATCTGCAAAGTGATTGCCTCCTCTAGCAAGACGCTAATAGCTGTTTGAATAAAAGGGGAAATCCATTGCCGAAAGTATACGCTTTTTAGCCCCTTTTGAAAAGATCATAATGGTGACATTAAGAAGAAGCCGGAAACGGAAGAGGGGAATGGATATGTTGGAGGAGTACGTGAATGAGAAACTGAGACAATACCGACAAGCGGAGATGGAGCGATGGGCTCGCACTCGCGTGGAAAGAGGCATGGTTATAGAAGGCAAATCCAAGGTTGGCAAGCTGAGAGCAGGCTTCGGCATGTTGTTGTCACTCTTCGGTATACCTAAGTGACAGTAATGTCACTTGGATGTTTGTTTATTCGATGGATGGAAATAAAGAACATAATTAGAATAAAGGATAGAAAGGGGAGGAACATATGATGCAAAACGTGATCCTAACAAAAAATCTATCCAAAAACTATGGCGCTACTGCGGTGCTTAAAAACATTGACCTTGAAATTCAAGCCGGCGAGCTGACGGCCATTATGGGCCCTTCGGGCTCAGGGAAGTCTACGCTTATGAATGTGTTGTCTACGATTGACCGATTTACGGGAGGCGAAGTATGGCTGGAAGGAAAGTCGCTGCTGGGCATGAAGAAGCAGTCGCTAAGGCAATTCCGCCAGGAGCGCATGGGCTTTATTTTCCAAGATTACAATCTGCTAGATACGTTGACGGTGAAGGAAAACATCCTGCTGCCGCTGTCCCTTCGGGGCTTCAAGGCCGGAGAGATGGAGAAGCGTCTGCAGCCGATCCTTCAGGCGCTCAATATCGAAGCAATCGTAGCCAAGTATCCGAATGAAATATCGGGCGGCCAGAAGCAGCGCGTTGCATCGGCCAGAGCCATTATTACGGAGCCGGCGATCGTATTCGCCGACGAGCCTACGGGCGCTCTTGATTCCCGCTCTGCGACACAATTGCTGGAGCAGCTTGTCGGCCTTAATGCCGCATTCGGCACGACGATTCTGATGGTTACTCATGATACTTACGCGGCGAGCTACTGTAAAAGGGTTATTTTTCTTCGTGACGGCGGCGTTGTGAACGAGATTTACGCAGGAGAGCAGAGCCAGCGCCACTTCTATGATCGGATACTGGAGAATCAGAGCTTGATGGGGGGCAAGCTGCGATGAGCCTGCTTGATCTTACCTTAAGGAATGTGAAGCGCAACTTTCGGCTCTATTCCATCTACCTGTTCTCGATGATAACGGGCGTCATCATTCAATTTACATTCTCTTCGCTCATGTACAACGACGATGTGATCGCTGCGCTTCAGAACCGGGCGAACTTCCAAGTGGGCGTTGCTACCGCTTCGGTAGTGGTATACTTATTTATTATTTTCTTCATCCTGTACGCGAACTCGTTCTTCATGCGGCAGCGCAAAAAAGAGTTCGGGATGTACTTGCTGTACGGCTTAAACGAGAAGCAAGTCACGCGTATGGTTTTCTATGAAACGTTGCTTATAAGCGGGGTCTCGCTCGTGACTGGTATTCTGGTCGGCGGATTGCTGTCCAAGCTGTTCGGCATGCTGCTTATGAATCTGATGCAATATGATCAAGTAATCTCGCTGGCGTTCCCGGTTGAAGCTATAGCAACAACGGCAGGGGTGTTCCTTCTGCTGGCCATCATCATTAGCATACAGAGCTATATTATGGTGAATCGTGTACAGCTAACCGAGCTATTCCATGCGAAGCAGAAGTCTGAGAGGCCTGTCCRTGTCTCTGTGTGGCTTGCTTTGCTCGCTGTCTTGCTGTTAGGTATTGCTTATGGGCTCATTAGCAGCGGCAAAGGATCGGTATTCTGGCAGGATTACGCGACGGCGAGCATAATCGGCTCAACGGTAGGCGTTATCGCCGGCACGTATTTGTTCTTCCGCCAGTTCGCCGGCTGGCTGCTTCAGACGATAAGCAAGCGCAGAAAATATCACGAAGGCAATACGGTGCTGTGGACGTCATCGCTCCGTTTTCAAATTCGCGGCAATACGCTCAATCTGACCTTCATCTCGTTGTTCAGCGCAGCTATTATGATGCTGCTCTCCTTTGTAACGATCAATTATAAGGTGCAGTTCGAAGCGGTTGGGCGCAACCTGCCGAACGACATTGCCTTCCAAACGCTGGATGCAGCGACGAATGAACGAATCGACCGTGTCATTAATGAGTCAAAGCATAAAGCAATTTACCACCTGACGCATGAAGTGTTAGTCGTGACGCCGGTAACGGACATGAATGTAATCGTAGATAACCCTGAGATGTACATGCCGGAAGTACTGCTCGTGGCAGAGAGGACCTATAACGAGCTTATAGAGCTGCGCGGACATGATCGGAGCGTGAAGCTGCAAGGGAATGAAGCGGTATCGTTGTCGCAGGGCTCGGACTTTCCTAAGGTATATACGCCGGGGGAGCGGCCGGCATTCATCGTGAAGACAGATGAAGAGTCAACCTTCGCGCTTGTCGATAAGAAGGACTATGCCTATCTAGGCTGGTCAACCAATCCGGCAACGTCCATGGACTTGAAGCCGGCGGTGATTGTCATATCCAATGAATCTTATGACGGATTAAAGGCTCATACGGACAGTCGGCTGTATGAAATCTACGGCATTCGCGATGCGAGAAACGCCGACGAACTGTCGAAACAGGTCCATGCCATCGTCTCGCAGACGCCGGATGCCTACTACTCTTCGTTCGCCGATGTGTATTCGAAGCAGATCGAGAGCTCGTCGCTCATGCTGTTCGCCAGCGGATTTCTTGCTCTGATTGCGACGTTCGCGCTTGCCAGCGTCATCTACTTCAAGCAGCTGCGGGAAGCCACGGAAGAGAAGCTGCAATATGCGGTGCTGCGCAAGATCGGTGTCGATAACCGGCAGATCAAGAGCGTTATCCGCAAGCAACTGCTGTTCGTTTTTTTGCCTCCGATCGTGCTTGGCGTGTTTCATAGCTGGCTTATTATCAAATATTACATTCTCGAATCGGTGAGCGACTTTCCGGAGCTGCCGGGTCTAGTTGCAGCTATTATAGGCGTTTACTTCGTCATCTACCTGTTGTTCTACGCATCCTCCACGAATCTGTACTATAAGATCGTGAGCGAGAATGTCTAATAATATAAAAAATAAAACGCAATGACCTCTGAAGGTCATTGCGTTTTTTGTACGTGACTCTTTTGCAGCGTGCTTAGGTAGGGATCATTGTTTCTCGGAAAATGAATAACGAACTCGGTGTAGCTGCCAGGGACCGATTCGCAAGTAATGAAATGCCCTAGCTTCCTCGAAAGCTCTTGGGCAAGATACAATCCCATGCCGGTCGACTTCGCGTGCGTGCGTCCGTTGGTGCCGGTGAACCCCCGGTTGAACACTCTCGGCAGATCCTTCGCATCAATGCCGATACCGTTATCGCGAATGATGAGCAGCTTCTCTTGCTCGGCGACCCGAGCTGTAATCGTGATTTCCCCATGCTTGTTCGTATATTTGAGACTGTTGGTCATGAGCTGATTCACGATAAACAAAAGCCATTTGGAATCCGTTTGTACGACGGTCGGCGGGATGTCCAGTCGGATCTTAATTTTCTGAGTGATGAACGATTTGGAATGGGCTTTGACGACTTGCTTGGCGAGCAGCTCCAAGTTGCAATTCGCTAATTCGTAATCTTGATTAAAGCTGTCCAGCTTGGCATAATACATCGCTTGCTCCACGTAATGCTCGATACGGCTAAGCTCTTCCTCCAAGCTGCGGGGATCGACTTCCGTCTGCTGCATTAAGCGAAGGACGGCAATCGGCGTCTTGATCTCATGAAACCAGGAGACGATGAAATCATAATTGTCCTTCTGCTTCTGTTGCACCTCATTGAGCGCGCGGATATGAGACATACCGGCATGCTCCAGTGCCTCCCGGTACGCTTCGGCTTCAAGAGACAGCGGCTCGGCCTCATCGTCGTTCATACGGTTGATTGCTTGCGTATTCTTGACATAACGACGGAAGACGAATGCGGTTAGCACAATGAAAGCAAGTGCGAGCGCATAGAAGAAGGACTGCCATTGCCAGACGGTTAACGGATCAGTTGCGAATATTGCTACCGTAAGCAGGAATATAACGGCGCACAACAACAGGTAAGAGCGCTCATAACGGATGAATCGCCAAAACCTCATTCGACGATATACCCCATTCCTTTGCGCGTCGCGATAAAGTCGTCGGCTCCTAACGCCGCGATCTTGCGCCGCAGCCGGTTGACGTTAACAGTGAGCGTATTGTCGTCGATGAACTGTTCGTCATTCCAGAGTACCTGCATCAGATCGTCCCTCGAAATGATTTTGCCGATATTCCGCATGAGCGTCTGCAAAATAATGAATTCATTCCGCGACAGCTCTGCCGTCTGGGCTCCGAATTGAACGGAAGAGTTCGAGAGATGGAACACGAGCTGGCGATGCGTGATTTGGAGACTATCGTCTTGATATGTGTAATTGCGCCGCAGCAGAGCGCTTACCTTGGCGACGAGAACGCTTAGGTCGAACGGCTTCTGCACATAATCGTCCGCGCCCATATTAATAGCCATAATGACGTCCATATTCTGATCGCGAGACGAGAGGAACAGGATCGGAACCTTGGATACGGCACGAATTTGCTGACACCAGTAAAACCCGTCATACACGGGCAAATTGACGTCCATCAGTACCAAATGCGGCTGCGTTGCCGTGAACTCATCTCGTATACGTTCGAAGGAAGTAAGCTCAATAACCTCGTATTGCCACTTGCGTAAAGCGTCGGCGACGATGCTTCTAATTTTGTCGTCGTCTTCAATGATCATGATTCGGAACAAAGGCGACTCCTCCTTCTCCTTCCTACTATAGTTCAAAGCCGGGGGCTTGCTCAAGCGGCGATGTCCAAGGTTTTTTTGTTTTTCATGTGGCTTTTTCGCCTCGTGCGGTGTCTAATCAATTGTAAGATCAAGAGGAGGTTCTTACTCATGTCTCGAGCTCAAGACCAGCAGGCTGTTCATCCGGATGGAMAGGAAAAGATTGAACGATTCGAAGCTAACTATAATCAATATCGCCGAGCGATATGGAACTATTTCGCCATTAAAGTCAACCGCGAGGCTGCCGATGATTTGACGCAGCATGTATTTATGAAAGCGATCGAGAACCTGGATCGGTTCAATGAGAACGCAAGCCTGTTCACTTGGATATTCACGATCGCCCGAAATACAGCGAAAAACGAATATAGAAGCCGTTCGCGCAAGAAGGAGTACACGTCAGACTTTGCGGAATTGGAAGCTTCGCAATCGATTTCGCTTGATTTCGCTAAGTATGTGGAAATTCGAATCGATATCGGTTCCGCGTTAGGCAAGCTGAGCGAGTTGGATCAGCACATTATTTCGCTGCACTTCTTCATGGATTGCACGCTCGCGGAGGTTGCGGGGATCGTTGGCATGCGCCAGAGCGCAGTGAAGAACAGGGTTTACCGTGCACTCGAAAAGTTAAGGAAACAATTAAAAGATTGGGGTGACATCGCCATTATGTCTATTCAAGAGCTGATAGAGATTGTGAGTAAAAATGAACAGAGCGGCGCCGGTAGTGCAGGAGGCGAGAAAAAGGTTCATCAGGACGTATTGCGAGAGCTAAACGGCAGCGTGGAGCAACTGGCGAAGAAGCTTAAGCACCAGCCGTCACAGAAGATCGTTATTGAAATCTACCCTGACCTACCTGCTTTTCATCAAGCGGTAGGAGAGCCTGATGCTCCGAATTGGTTCATGGGCACATTTGCGGGGAATACGCTTAAGATTGTTTCCCCGCTTGATCCAGGCCCAAATCATACGTATCAATCCATTCTAAGATCGACGACTCATTTATTCGCGATGTGGCTCGTACGAGACATTAATCCAAAGGCGCCGAAGTGGCTGTGCCAAGGTATCGGCGGATACGAAGCGAAACAGATGAGCGAGCAATTTCTTAAAGATACGACTGCGGATGCTATACGAAGCGGAACCATTCCGACATTGGATCAGCTTGAGAATGATACATGGGATTTCGAAACGATGGGAGGTTTTCAATTTTCCTATTTGATGGTTGAATTCATTGAGAGGACGTACGGACTGGATGCTCTGAATCAGCTGATTCGCAGTCCTGGCAATTGCAGCGGAATACTCAATCGTACGGAGTCCGAGCTGCGGGAGCAGTGGATCCAATATTTAAGCAATCGTCCATGAGCATAACAATAAAGGCTGGACTCGCTGCCCGTAAGCAGCTTGTCCAGCCTTTGTTGTTGCGTTAAGCGATTTATTAAGCTTTACCTGCAGAACCGAATTCACGCATTTTGCCGGCAACTGTTTTCTTGATAGCATCGCGGCCTGGCGACAAGAATTTACGAGGATCGTATACTTCGGAATCGGAAGTAAGAATCTCACGAGCCACTTTCGTGAACGCGATTTGGTTTTCCGTGTTAACGTTGATTTTAGCAGTTCCCAGGGAGATCGATTTCTTGATGTCCGCTGTAGGGATGCCAGTTCCGCCGTGCAATACGAGAGGAAGCTTGATTGTTTGGCAGATTTCTTCCATTTCTTTGAAGCCCAGGTTCGGCTCGCCTTTGTAAGGACCGTGAACGGAACCAAGTGCAGGAGCCAAGCAGTCGATGCCAGTGCGCTCTACGAGCTCTTTGCATTCTGCTGGATTAGCGTAGATAACGCCGTCAGCAACTACATCATCCTCTTGTCCGCCAACTGTTCCAAGCTCAGCTTCAACGGAAACGCCGCGCTCATGCGCGTAAGCAACAACTTGTTTCGTTGTTTCTACGTTTTCTTCGAATGGGTGATGCGAAGCGTCGATCATAACGGAAGTGAAACCAGCGTCGATCGCTGCTTTACATTTCTCGAAGCTGGAACCGTGGTCAAGGTGAATGGCCACTGGAACTGTGATTTTCATCTCTTCGATCAACGATTTAACGATCGCAGTAACGACCGTGAAGCCGCCCATATAACGAGCTGCGCCTTCGGATACGCCAAGAATTACCGGCGATTTCTCTTCTTCGGCAGCACCAAGGATTGCTTGCGTCCACTCCAGGTTGTTGATGTTGAATTGACCAACAGCGTAACCTTCGTTCAAACCTTTAATCAACATTTCTTTCATCGAAACCAATGCCATTTGTTAAATCCTCCTTCAAAATAATTGCAACGTAAGAACTCGACTTTTCAATCATACCCMATTTGGCCGCCGTTTAAAAATGATCGTTCTAAGCCGGCGTACATACGAGTATGAACGGAATAATGTATCCCCGTCCACGCAGTTCCTTTAAGTCAATATGTTATCACAATTTTCACGATAAAACTACAAAATAGGAGCGGTTGATTCGTCGAATTGGAATGATAGCGCTATCTTGTCGTATGGTGCAATGAAGAGAGCATCAATAGGAATTCATGTACATGGAAATAATGAATAAGTGATTGTTAACGTGTTAGCCGAAGGGGAAGTGTTGATGATTTCGTTTATGCTGACATTGGGGCGGTTGTTGAAGGGACTGTGGAAGTCCTTGAAAATGAGAAACTTTCAAGCGCTGCTCATCCTAGTGCTTATTATGCTGCTGTCCGGTACGATTTTCTACGTGACAGAGGAAGGGCTGTCGATTATCGATGCCTTATACTTCTGCGTGACGACATTAAGCACGGTAGGTCATCCCAGCTTCGAGCCCCGGACGATTCTAGGGAAGCTGTTTACGATGGTGTATATAATTGTCGGCACGGGGTTGTTCCTCGGTCTGATTGGCTTTGTCGCTTATTCGCTTATTAAGCAGCCGGAGAAACCCGATGAACCCTCTCCATCCTAAAGTCTGTTTATTATAAAAAAGCCCAGGCATGAATCGCGCTGGGCTTTAGCTGTAATCAATTACTTTTTCGTACGCAGCACATGATTGAACTTATGAAGCATCTCGCCAAGCAATTGGCGCTCTTCTTCTGGCCATTCATCCAGCAGTCTAGCAATGCTGGCTTGCCGCGATTGCTTATATTCGCTAATCGCTTGCGCTCCCAGCTCGGTTATTTGGTAAAAGTAGGCCCGGCCGTCCTGCTCGTCAGGCACTTTGACGGCGTAGCCCTTCTGCTCCAGCGCGGCTGCTTGCCGGCTTGCGGTCGATATATCGAGCAGAAGCGCGTCCCCCAGCGCTTTGACGCCGGCCGAGCCTTCGACCGATATTTCATGCAGCAGCAAATAAGCGGAGCGGTCGAGATTGCCGACACCTTTATTCGAAGTACGGGAAGTAATAAGTCGGACTAGAAAGGCCAGTTCTAGCTCTATAGTCGCTAGTGAATCGTCATTCATGAATGGAACACCTCATTGGCAATTCATTTGATTGTTCATAGCACGCAGCGCGCTGCATTACTACTATAATGATAGACTTCGGCGTTGAATTAATCAAATAAACGCGTTGTAAATAGCCATTGACACCCCTTTAGTTGTATAATACAATCAAATGGTTGTATGATACAACATTAAGCGTAACCACTCCATCAAATGATCATAAAGGGGATAATTTCGTGGCTTCTACGGCAGTTTTAAAAAGTGAACCGGAGTTGTTGAAACAAAAGAACGGCATTCTGAATCAACCTATCGCCGTTTGGGCGGTATTTTTCGCGAGTGTCATTGCTTTCATGGGCATGGGACTTGTTAATCCGATTCTGCGTGAGTTGTCCGCCAGCTTGCACGCTTCTCCAAGTGAGGTCAGCTTGCTCTATACGAGCTATAATGCGATTATGGCCGTTGCCATGCTGATAACCGGTACGGTATCGACTCGTCTAGGAGCAAAGTGGACGCTGCTGTCGGGTATCGTAATCATTGCGATCGTATCTTTCTTCGGCGGATTCGCGGACAGTATTTGGACGTTGGTCGGCTTGCGCGCATTCTGGGGACTTGGCAACGCCTTGTTCGTTGCTACGGCTTTAACGGCTCTTGTATCGTTATCCAAGAACGGAACGGCGAAAGCAATCATCCTCTATGAAGCGGCTGCTGGCATCGGGATGTCGATCGGGCCGCTGCTTGGCGGAACGTTAGGCTCGATCTCGTGGAGAGGCCCGTTCTTCGGTGTCTCAAGCTTCATGGTCATCGGCTTCCTCGTTCTTATTCTGACGATGCCGAAACCGGCTGCGAAGACTGCTCCGCAGAACAAAACATCGCTGCTTGCACCGTTTAAGGCGATGAAGCATCGTTCGCTGTTGACGCTCGGTATTGTCGCAGCACTCTACAATGTAGGGTTCTTCACGATTATGGCTTATGCGCCATTCGTTATGGGATTGAAGCCGCGCGGGATGGGTTATGTGTTCCTTGGCTGGGGCGTGCTGCTGGCGGTTACTTCCGTCTTTATGGCCCCTAAGCTTCAAAGACGATTCGGCACGCTGAAGGCGATGTGCTTCATGTTGATCTTGTTCGCTGCTGATCTGGCGCTAATGGGTATTTTCACATCGACCAAATGGGTTGTTATTTCGGCGGTCATCTTTGCCGGGGCGATACTAGGCAACAGCAATACGCTTATTACGACTGCCGTAATGGACGCTGCTCCTGTAGAGCGTTCGACATCCTCGGCGACATACAGCTTCTTGCGCTTCATCGGTGCGGCGATTGCGCCGTATATGGCCAACAAGCTGGCGGAGATATACAATGCTCATGTGCCGTTCTATGTAGGCGCAGGGTTCGTGCTTCTGTCAATCGTGTTCATTGCGATCAGCTACAAGCATATCCGCCACATCGATCGGGCGAAGCCATCACACTAATCGTTAGTTTGAGCTAAGACGCAAAAGTCCATTCCACGAGGAATGGACTTTTTTATCGATCGATTAAGCAGTCGCTTGGGCGCTTGCAGAGCTATGCTTGCGAATCCGCACGGCCATTAAAGCCGCTGCGAAGCATACGAAGCCGGCGATGACGAACGCTTGCGAATAGCTGCCGAACCAGTCGCGCATAACGCCTGCTCCGTAAGCAGCGGTAGAGGCGCCGATCTGATGCGCAACGACGATCCAACCGAAGACCATGCCGGACTTTTCCTTGCCGAATGTCTGCCCAGCCAGCTTGGCGGTCGGAGGAACGGTTGCGATCCAGTCAAGACCATAGAAGACCGCGAATACGACGAGCATTGCCGGCGAACCGCCGAGCGCATAGGGTAGGAACAATAGCGACAGTCCGCGCAGCCCATAATACCAGAACAGAAGCCAGCGGCTATCGAACCGATCAGAGAGCCATCCCGATATCGTCGTGCCAAACAAGTCGAACAAACCCATCATGGCGAGCAGTCCTGCAGCAGTTACTTCCAGCATGCCATGATCGCCGCAAGCAGCAATGAGATGAGTGCCGATAAGGCCATTGGTCGAGAAGCCGCAGAAGAAGAACGTTCCGGCAAGCAGCCAAAAGGTAAGGTTCTTCATCGCCAGTCGCAGACTGCGCAGCGGGGCAAGAAAGAGATTTTCGCTGAAAACAGGCGGCTTTACGATCTGATCGGAGCCGTATGGCGCAGCTCCTACATCGTACGGATGGTTTTTCATCCAGAAGATGACGGCGACAAGCACGATGAGGATGCCCGCAATTGCGGTATAAATCGCATATCGCCAGCCGAAATCAGCAGTCATCTTCGCGAATAGAGGAAGGAATAGCAATTGACCCGTTGCAGCGCTTGCCGTCAGCAAGCCGATAATAAGTCCCTTGCGCTCCACGAACCAAAGATTGCTTACTGTGACGCCAAGCACGTTGGCCATCATCCCGGTAGCAAGCCCTGAGACAAGTCCCCATAGCAGCTCGAATTGCCATAGCGATTGAATGTAAGGCGTCGCTGCGAGGCTTGCCGCCAATACGGCAAGCGAGCTAATAACGACTTTGCGAATGCCGAAGCGCAGCAGCAAAGCAGCCGAGAAAGGACCTACTAGTCCGTATAGGAAAATGCCAATGGAGATGACGCTTGAGATGCCTCCTCTGCTCCAGCCGAATTCCTCTTGGAACGGAACGAGCAGAATACTCGGAAGGGAGCGGATGCCGGCGGATACGAGCAAGGTGGCAAAGGTAAGGAAAACGATGATCCATCCATAATAAAATCGCGGGCGTTTGACAGCATCTTGCCCAGCAGACTCATTCATGAGTAAACAACCTCCATTTATTATTCATCTATATTTTGTTTGTACATACAACTTAAAAGGCGCGGAAGAGAGTTAACTCTCCAGCTTCTGACTCGATTCTTCTTGATAGCCGGTCAATAATACAGCGGCTTCTTTGCCGAGAAGGGCTTCGTAGGTTTCCTTCAGCCGTTTGGAAGCTTCGCGAAGGGACGGTCCAAGCTGCTTGCCCTGTTCGGTTGGATAGACGAGCACGGTTTTCCCTTGAACCTTGCGCTCTACGAGTCTTTTCCCTTCCAGCTTATCGATGAAGCGAGTTAGCGTCGATGGCGTAATATACAGCTTCTCGGACAGCTCTTTCTGCGTAATGCCGGGTTGGCCGATGACGAGGCGGATGAGATAGCCGTAGGCCGGGGTAAGTCCGGTCGTAGCGAACGCTTCATCGGCCATGCGCGTAATCGCTCTGTTTAAGCGATTCGTCGTGAAATATAAACAGGTGTGAAGAAACGAATCGTCATGGTCGGAAGATTGCTCCGGAGCGTTATGAGTCTGTTGTTCATCGGGCATTATGTCGTCCTCCTTTTTTTATTTTGTATGTACAACGAAAATACATCATATGAACGAGGCTGTCAAATGGCAAAATGAAAGGTCGCTTATAGTCATGCTATAAGCGACCTTCTCTCTTTAGTTCGTTCCTTCCATGCGCGCGATTTCCTTGCGAACGATAGGGGCAACCTTCGTACCCAGCAGCTCAATAGCGTGCAGCACTTCCTTATGCGGCATCGTGCCGACGTTGACATGGAGGAAGAAGCGGGTGATGCCGAGATTTTTGCGCAGGAGAACGATCTTCTCTGCAACGTACTCGGGATCGCCGACATATAATGCGCCTCTTAAGCTTCGTGCGGCGTCGTATGCAGCACGGTCATAAGAGCCGCGCCAGCCGCGCTCGCGTCCGATAACGTTCATTTGTCTCGCTGTCGGCAGGAAGAAGGAGTCGGCCGCTTGCTCATTCGTGTCGGCGACGAAGCCGTGGGAATGCGTTGCGATCGACAGCTTGCTTGGATCGTGACCGGCACGTTCGGCTGCCTGCTTGTACAAGGCAACGAGTTGTGCGAAGCTTTCGGGCATGCCTCCGATTATCGCGAATGCGACCGGAAGCCCAAGTGTTCCGGCGCGAACGGCCGATTCCGGATTGCCGCCTGTGGCGATCCATACCGGCAGCGGTTCTTGAACGGATCGCGGATATACCCCGAGATTGTCGATAGCGGGACGAAGTCCGCCGCCGGGCCATGATACTTTCTCGGACTGGCGAATTTTAAGCAGCAGCTCGAGCTTCTCATCGAATAGCGCGTCATAGTCATCAAGGCTGTAACCGAATAACGGGAACGATTCGATGAACGAGCCGCGGCCTGCCATAATCTCGGCCCGTCCGTTCGAGAGCGCGTCGAGCGTAGAGAAGGATTGATATACGCGCACGGGATCATCCGACGACAGAACGGTGACGGCACTTGACAGCCGTATCCGCTTCGTTACCGAAGCTGCAGCGGCCAATATGATGGCCGGAGCGCTGCCCGCGTAATCGGGGCGATGATGCTCGCCAATTCCATAGACGTCAAGGCCTGCTTGATCGGCCACGACGATTTCTTCCACCGCATTGCGGATTCTTTCCGCATGGCTGATGACGATTCCGGTTGACGGATCCGGTGTCGTCTCTAGAAACGTACTAATTCCTATTTCCATATTAACTGTCTCATTGGACATTGATAATCGCCTCCTCAATAGCTTTAGTTTACCATTTTCCACATCAAAATGTTAAGTACCTTACAAGAATATAGCGAAATAGTTAACTTTACGAGTGCCCCGCCAAAGACGGCACAGAAACGATCTGCGCAAAGAAGCAGCTAACGGTTCGTGCAAAGCGACAGCCGTTTACGCTTGTATATCGTATAATGCTCTATTTTCCAATTTATAGTACAAAAGTCGAGGCGAATTGAAGGGGGAATGAGGATGTCGATTCAGGACGGGATGAAAGCTACTAGTATACTTCTTGCGAGATTGAACCCTGGCCCATTCTACATCAACACGGAAAATATTGCGGGAGCAAAGGAAGCGGAGCTAGTCTTGGCGCGCATCACGTGCATATTGAAGGAGGTGCAGCCGAGAGAACGTCTGCAATCTATTTCTGTAAGGCTAGGCCTATGCAGTTCCTAATCACTCTCTCTTCCATAAAATGATAGATAACAATAGTCTCGGCATAACGCTGCTAGAGTGGCGTACAAGCCAATGACTTAGGAGGAGAGGGTTCACATGACAAAGGATTTGCGTCAAAAAGTCCGTATCTCGTTGTCTCCGCCAGAAGCGACATTCTGGAGCGAGATCAAGTATTCCGTGGGCAAGGACCGGCTAGTAACGGTCGAGCCCATGGTGCAGCTTCCTGACGGGAGTTTTCAGATTACGCTGAAGGTATGCGGTTTAAGTAAAGCGAAGGCGCTTGCAACACTTTTATTGTCCACGAAGTCGTTCGGCAATACGAGAGTTGCGGTAAGAGTGAAGTCGGGGGGCAAGATCGTCAGCCCAATCACGACAGGACTGACGCCGGCTAAGATCGTTGCGCTGTATCGAATTGCCTTCCGCACGAACGAACTGTTCAGCTTTGTTGTGGCGAGGACACCTTTCGGCAATACGTTCGTGTATCCCGTGTTCAAGGTGAGAGTCGTGCAGTTCTTCAATGACGACTTATCGGATTTCTACAGCAACTACAACAATGTAGCGGCCTTTGTCTTCCGTAATGTACTTCGCAATGTGATTAACGGAACGGCTATTCAGTTCTCTACGGCACAGAAGAAAGCTAAATAAAAGGTTTGTTTGGCCCAAAAGAAGAGCGCCCGGAGCAGGCGTTCTTCTTTTGTTGGGAGGGTTTGCCGCAGTAACGTCGAATAAGTCTATGAACGCCTGTTCATAAGCATCGATATGCAGGAGAGGCGCTAGACCCGACTACACTTCGGAGGTGTGCGAATAAATGAAAGCGTTATTTATTGGAGGCACGGGCATCATTAGCTCTGCCATTACGAGCCAGCTGCTGGAGCAAGGCCATGAGCTGTACCTTCTCAACAGAGGTTCAAGAAACGAAGGGCTGCCGGCCGGAATTAAGGTGCTGCAAGCCGATATTAACGATGAAGCGCGGGTAGCTGCGCTGATCGAGGATTTAAGCTTCGATGTCGTTGCAGATTTCATTGCTTTCGTACCATCGCAGCTAGAGCGGGATTATCGCTTGTTCAGCGGCAAGACGAAGCAGTTCATGTTCATTAGCTCGGCTTCTGCTTATCAGACGCCTTTATCCGATTATAGAATTACGGAAGGAACTCCGCTGTCTAATCCGTATTGGGAATATTCCCGTAATAAAATTGCCTGCGAGGAGTACTTGATTAAGCAATACCGAGAGCAGGGCTTCCCGATTACAATTGTTAGACCAAGCCATACTTACGATGAACGTTCGATTCCGCTTGGTGTGCACGGAAGCAAAGGTTCATGGCAGGTGGCGAAGCGGATGCTGGAAGGCAAACCGGTCATTATTCATGGAGACGGGACATCGCTTTGGACGATGACGCATAATAGCGATTTTGCCAAAGGATTCATCGGATTGATGGGCAACATCCATGCGATTGGCGAGTCCGTCCATATTACGTCCGATGAGTCGGTGACTTGGAATCAGATATACGAGATTATCGCCGATGCTCTAGGCGTGAAGTTGAATGCGGTTCACGTATCGTCGGCCTTCCTTGATGCTTGCAGCAACGAAGATTTCAGAGGCGGCTTGCTGGGTGATAAAGCGAATACCGTTGTATTCGATAATGCCAAGTTAAAGCGGCTCGTGCCGGAATTCGTTGCGACAACGCGGCTTGACCAAGGCATTAAGAGGACGATTGAGTACATTTTGGAGCATCCAGAGTATCAGAAGGAAGATCCAGAGTTCGATGTTTGGTGTGATAAAGTAATCGGCGCTCTTGATGCGGCGATTGCAAGCATAAAGGAATAACAACGGACGACAAAGGACGCCCCTCGCGAGGGGCGTCCTTTGTCGTTCGTTCAAACCTCTTCGAGCAGCGGCTTCAATTGATGCTGCCAAATCCATTCGGGATTATAGCGCTGACGGGCTGTTGTTTTGGCATGGAGAACAGGGTTCTGTTCCATCTGGCCCACTATGGCCGCGGCATGCTCCAGCATATAGTGACGCTCGGAAGGGTGATAGTGCTCCTGCGTATCATAGCCGATGTTCCGGGCATTCCAACGCATGAAGTAGGCATGGAGCTGCTTGCCCAGCTCCTCCAAAGCGGGAACGGCTTCGTTCAGCACGATGAAATTGCCGCGGCTGGCTGCTTCCAGCACGATCAAACCGAACGATTCGGAATAGGAGGGGCAAATAAATAAATTGCTGATCGTGAACAGCTCCATGACGCTGCGATGGGGGAATCCGTCAGGCCAGCCTGCATCGGAGGTGAACACGATGTCTTCCTTATGAAGTCCGTTGTGTATACCGGCTTCTACAATCATTCGCTTGAACGCAGCTGCCTCAATATCGAGCGAGGGAAAGTCGCAGAAGACGAGCTTTACGCGCTTGCCTGAGGCAGCGGCGATTGCCCCCGCTAAGGCAGCAGCCTTGTTCTGCTGCTTGCCGGGAGTAAGCCGCCCGGGATAGACGGCCACAATATCCGGCGACAGCAGGTCGGTCTTCGCGGCTAGCTGCTGCAGCTCTTGGCTGAATTCAGCGTACGGGTTACAGCAATTGGAGATGGCACGGCAGCGCTCTAAAGGGACGTTGTACTTGCCGGGCAAGCGCCGCTAGTCCGGATTGTGTCGGGTAGAGGTAGGTCGTATTAGGCAAAGGGGTATACCGCGCCGAGAGCGGCCAGTCCATACGAGCCGGCCTTGGGATCGGCATGGAATGGCTCATGGCGAGGAATCGAAGATTGGGCAGCCGACGCTGCATGATCCGAACCGCTACATTATGAACGAGATGCCATCCTTGATACAAAATATCGTGCATGATACATACGTCCTCATGCTTTAACGCTTCATATAAGCTCTCGGCAATCGTCGCCGCTTCATCGTAGAAGGCTTCATGAACTCTGCCTGTCGGCTGCGAATAATCCATCCAATGTATCTGCTGTCCTTGCAGCCGATTCGTAATTTTCACCCATTCCAGCCGATCATCGGCGAAGATGCCGAAGCGCTCGGAATCCGGGCAATCTTGGCTGACGAGCAGCTTCACTTTTACGCCTGCATCGAGCAGCATATGCAGATGCTCTTCGACGACGCTGACGAGAGAATAGGTTTTGGCAAGTCCGTTGAACATCGTTAGGACCGCAACCTTCATCGAAAACTCCCTCTTTGCGAATTTTTTTAAAGTCCATACTCATGTATGTTTGAGACTAGCTCATTATGCATACACATCATGGAATGACATTTAGGAATTGACCTCAAGATGGAGGAGGGGCGCAGAGGATGGCTTGTGTGAATTTAGGCATCGCCAACGACTTTAATGTTTTTGTTTTCGGAGATCATACCCAGTCTTTCGTCGATTCGGAAGGACGCGTTGCCGTTGGAGGGACGGCTACCTACACCAGCTATGGCATCGGCGATACGCTGCCCGTGTCAACGACACGGCCGGATCTGATCGTTCAAGGAAACATTAACGTTTCGATGGGTACGAACTTTGCGGGCAATACGGTCATCTATCCCGATAGCGAAATCATTAATTACACGATGACCAACAACAACGGCGTTCCGAATCAGCCTTTAGTCGGCACACCTATCGACTTTGACTTAGCGGAGCAAGAGCTCGCGGCGCTTTCACTCAATCTCTCGGCTGTAACGCCAACCGGGACGGTAGCGAACAATTTTGGCCAGATTGTGCTAACCGGAACCGATCCTGCGTTCAACGTGTTCACGTTTAACGGAAATAATGTCGACGGCAACGGGCTTCGCCTCGATACCGCCAACGGGATCGACATTGTTGCTCCGGCAGGGTCGACGATCATTATTAATGTCGGCGGAACGGATGTAGGCTTCGGCAGCTATACAATCTTCCGCAATGGCGTTACGTCCACGCGTGAAGACGGAGCAACGATTCTATGGAACTTTTATCAAGCGACAAGGGCATTTAACCAAAACTTATCCATTACGGGCTCCGTGCTTGCGCCTTATGCGGACTGGGAAGCGATCGGCTTTGGCAACATTAACGGAACGATTATTGCGGCTTCGCTGACGAATGTGTCGGGTACACTTGAGGCGCATAATATTCCTTTCGTGGGCTGCTTGCCTGGGCCGATGGTCGTTCCTCCAACATCAACGACGACAACAACATCGTCCACGACATCTACAACATCCACTACATCGACTACATCGACTACCTCAACCACCACTACATCATCCACAACCTCTTCGAGTACGACGACAACAACCCCAGCAGTCATAACGGGGCCGAACATTGTCGGAACGAAGACGCCAAGCGTGTTAACCGCTCAGTTGGGCGATACGATCACGTATACGATCACGATTACGAATACGGGAACAGCGCCGGGCGAAGCGATCTTAACCGATGTATTCCCAGACGGAATCATCGTCATCCCGTCAAGCCTGTTCATTGACGGCGGTCGATTCAGCGGCGTGGACATCGGCTCGGAGCTTGTGCTCGGGACGATTGCTGTCGGGCAGACGGTCACGATTGAATTCCAGGTGTTCGTTGCGGGTTTTCCGCCGCAGGGACTAATTACGAACAACGGTGTTGTTGTGACTGTTCCTCCAGGAACGCTCGTTCCGACTTGCAGCCCGATGGAGATCGCCATTCCCGGCACGCCGGGCGTAACGCCGGTGAACGGCATGCTTCTGCCCGTTCTTCCCGTGTTCAAACCGGGAGTAACGCCGGCGCCGGGAGACAATGCGGGCCAGCCCCCGCTAACGATAGCAGGAGGCGTCGTTGTATTGGATCAGCCGGTAACGATTCCTGGCATCACCTTGCCGCCGCTGCCGGGCGTAACGATTCCGTTCATGGGCGGCACGGTTCAGCCTATTGTCAATACGGCACTCGTAACGGTGATTCGAGCGTTCCAGCCGACATCGCCAAATCTGCTGCTGTCGAAAACCTTTCTCGACGTATCTTTATTCATCGGTCAACGCATTACGTTAAGTCTGTTCGCCGTCAATAACGGCAATGCGATATCGGTCCGAACGACGCTGCAAGATGTCCTACAGCCGAATCTGCTCTTCATACCGGGCACTGTTATTGTTGATGATGTGTTGGAGCTGGAGGCGAATCCGAATACGGGCATTAATCTCGGTCCTATTCCGCCGAATGAGGCGGTATTCGTTCGGTTCGATGCTTTGGTAACGGGCGGCAGTTCATTCACGAACACGGCGCAGGCGACGGCGAATTTCCTTCTCGCGAACGGAACGATCTCGACGCAGACGTTCCAGTCGAATACGATCGTGAATCCGATCCTGCAGATTAGCGCATCCGATTTCTCGAATTTCATTAAGACGGCAAACGTTCAGACGGTTAGAGTGGGAGAAAGCTATCAATATCATGTAACCATTAGCAATACATCGACCGATATCGTAGCGGGCAACGTTATCTTCTATGATAAGCTGGCCAATCAGCTGCAATTCGTATCGGGCAGTCTGGTCGTCGACGGCGTCAGCCAAATGGATCCGAAGGTAGGCGTCGGCTTAGGCGCGATCGGACCGGGCGTCACGCGCACGCTGTCGTTCCGGGTTAGGGTTCTGTTCGAGCCGGCAGGCGATTTCATCGAGAACCAAGCGGTCGTCTTCTTCGAATTCCGCTTCGGCTCCTCGTGTTTCAGAGCGGCACTGCTGTCCAATACGACACGCATTATCGTAACGGAGGAGGAAGAGGAGTAGCAGGAGAAGGCTGTATGCATGCATGAATTGAACAAGGGATGCTCCGCTGCTTGCGGGGCATCCTTTGTTTGCTTCGATTAAACGATGAAATAACATAAGCGTAGTTGAACATTTTCCTATTCATGGATATGATGATGCTAGATGTTAGGCTCGAACAAAGGAGACGCTTCTCTTGCGCAAAATGGTCATGGTTCTACTCGGCATTGTATGTCTTACGTTATGTTTTTTTACCTTCGTGTCAGCGGGCAAAGCCTTCCGTTCTGATTGGCGACTGCCGCAGACGGAGATCCCAAAGCAGACCGAATATCGTCTGGTGCTCATCACGCAGGAGCTGGAGACGACGTTCTGGGACAAGGTTGGCCACGGCGCGGTCGAGCAGGCGCGGAAGGACGGAGCGAGTCTTGAGGTATGGGGCAGCTACGGGAAAAACAAAGAGGAATTTTTGGAAAAAATAGAAATCGCGATCGACTCCAAAGTGGATGGCATTATCGTGCAGGGGCTTGATGCAGAGGAGTTCAAGAGCCTGACCAAGATTAAGGCGGCCTTCTACGGCATTCCCATTATAACGGTCGCTAACGACGTGCCGATGGCGGAGAGCTTGAGAAGAACCTACGTCGGCTCCGATCAGTACGCGGCGGGGCAGATGATCGCCAAGCAGCTGCTTGCGGATATGGGGCAATCGGGCAACGTCATTTTGCTGGGAGACACGTATCAGGAGTATTATCAGAAGCAACGGCTGGCCGGTATTCAAGACGTCTTGAAGGATTATAAGGATGTTCGGACGGCTTACGCCGAAACAGAGGCGACAAGGGAGCAGGTCATTGCCACGACGAAGGATCTGATGAACCGGGTACCGGACGCCGATGCTTTCATTGCGGTGAACGCCGGCATGGCCAGCGCGATGCTGCATGAGATCGGCAGGCGCTCGCAGATCGGACCGTATCATATTTATTCATTCGATGACGGGCGCGAGTCGGAAGAGCTGTTCGAGCAGGGCAAGCTGGACGGGATGATCGAGCAATCTCCGGAGAAAATGGGCGAGCTGAGCGTGAAGCTGATGATGGAGTGGTTGAGCGGCGAGAYGGTTCCTCTTGAAATGGACGGTTATCTCACCGATATTCGGATGGCGAAGGCGATGGAAGCGCGATGAACATCAGCATTCAGAAAAAAATATGGACACTGGCGGCGATCGTGCTGTTTTTTATGGCGACGATATGGATAGCGCTTACTTATTACAACCAGAAGACGCAAGATCGGTACAATGACATTTTGCAGCGCTACCTTCGCATGAATGAGGTGACGACGGCAAGCCAGCAGATCATTACGTCGCTGAACAACTACCTGATGACGCCGAGCGAAGCCAACCTGACCCAGCTGGACGAGAGCCGTGAGAGTATTCTAGGGGCGAAGAACGAGGTGAATATGCTTCGCAATGCGGAGAATGCGTTTGTCTTAACCAGCTACATGAACCTAATCGACAGTCTCGTCGAGACGACCGACCGATCGCTTATTTTCCAATCTGAGAAGGAGACGGAGGCCTCGTCCCAGGCGTTCACGGAAGCGACGCGCATCTCCAAATACATCTCCGAGATGACGCTGACGCTGATCGATACCGAGCTGAGGACTTATGACCGCTTCTACCGCGGCATTATTGAGCAATCCAAGGAGCTGAGGGAGCTGGGCGTCTGGCTTCTCATGCTTATCACGTTCCTCCTGCTCGTCTTCACGTACTGGTTCTCCTTGAGTATTACGCGTCCGGTTCTGAAGCTGACCCAAGCGGCCAAGGAGCTGTCCAGAGGGCGGTTCGACTTAGTAGTGGAAGTGGAGTCCAACGACGAAATATCTTTCCTTGCGAAGATGTTCGACCGGATGAGGATCAACATTAATAACTTGATCTCGGAAATCCAACAGAAGGCGCAGCTCGAGAACGAGCTGCAGCAAAACAAGCTGCTGCTTCAAGAGAGCCAGCTTCGCAGCCTGCAGAGTCAGATTAACCCGCATTTTCTGTTCAACACGCTCGATACGCTGTCGAAGAAAGCTTATTTGGAAGGCTCGGAGGAGACAAGCGATCTGCTTGTCAGCGTGGCGGGCTTGCTGCGCTATAATCTGAAGCGACTGGATCGCTCCGTCACGCTGTACGATGAAGTGAAAGTGATGCGCCAGTATATCGATATTCAGAAAGCGCGGTTCACGGAGCGGCTAAGGCTGCACATAGAGCTCGACGAGTCATGCCTGTACGTGCAAATTCCAGGTCTTACGCTGCAGCCGATCGTCGAGAATGCCGTCATATACGCGGTCGAGCCCGAAGAGGAAGGCGGCAACATTTGGTTCCGCGTCATCGACGGGGAAGAGCGAGTTACGATCGAGATCGAAGACGACGGCCCGGGCATGACCGAGGAAAAAATCCAAAGCATATTAGCGGAGCATGCCGTTGAGGCGGAAGGTCACTCGACGGGTATCGGCATGAGCAACGTCGTCAAACGGCTTCATCTGTTCTACGGCCTTGAGGACGTGATCGATATTAAGAGCGGAAGCGGGCGCGGCACGAAGGTCATTATGAAAATACCGAAAACAAGGGGAATCGAAACCTATGATAAAGCTCCTGATCGTAGATGACGAGCAAATAGAACGCGAAGGTCTGCAGGCGATATTGCGCAAGGGCTACCCGGACCTAGTCATTGCGCAAGCCCAGAACGGGAAGATCGCGGTGCAGATGGCGGGCGAGTTCGAGCCGGACTTGATTCTAATGGATATCAAAATGCCGGGCATGACGGGTCTGGAAGCGGTGGAAGTGATCAAGGAGCAGTATCCTCGGATCAAATATGTCATGGTAACGGCGTATGACGCGTTCGATTACGCTCGGCAGGCGATCAAGCTTGGCGTGAAAGACTACCTGCTCAAGCCAAGCAAGGCGAGCGAAATTATAGCCACGGTCGGGAAGGTGCTCCGGGAGATTGAAGAAGATCGCATGAAGCAGAATTCGCTGCAGAAGGCGCTGCCGCTCATTGAGACGGACGTCGTGACGCAGCTGCTGTTCGACCATGTGCACGATGTGCATGTCGACGAGCTGGTCGGCCTCCTTGATATTCGGACGGCAAATGAAATGTTCGTCATGCTCGTGCTGCTGCCCGCAGGCGCGGAACAATTCTATACAGCGGTGAAGGAGAAGGTTAGGCAGGCAGGAGGCGGTCTGGTCGGAGCACTCTACGGCCGCCAGCTGCCCATTATCGTTGTTAGGGATCCAGAGCGCTCGTACCGAACCCAAGCGATTTCCCTCGCCCGAGATATTCTATCCGTTGCGAAGCAGGACGCCATTTCGGGCTGGTTCGTTGGCATCGGCAACATGTCGGGATCGCTCGAGCACATTCGCCAGTCTTACCAAGAATCGCTAATAGCTTCAATGGATACGTCGCTACCGGTCAAATACAGGTTTTATGAGGACACGCCCGTATTGGGCGCCGTGCTTGACGGCCAGCTGGCCAAGCAGCGGGAGAGGCAGTTCTTCGACCAAATCAGGTTGGGACAATGGGACCAGGTGAGGGCTGGCGTCATGGACTTTATCCAGCAGTATGAGAACGAAGGCGCCGAATTGATGCAGACGCAGCAACGCGTGCTCGAGCTGCTGTGGGTGGCTTCCCGCGTGCTCAGCGAGATGGGCATCGAGGCGGAGACGCCGCTGTTCTCCTTCCAGTCTCAGGACGGCCGCCAGCTGAGGGCCGAAACCGGACGTTTGCTGGATCGCATGAAGCAGTCCTACGCGGAACACTACGAACAGGTGGAGCCGGACACGATCCAGCAGATCAAGTTGTATATCGCGGAGCATTCTCAAGAGGATATTTCGCTAGATGCGATCGGGAAACGCGTGGGACTTAGTCCGTTCTACATTAGCAAAATGTTCAAGGACCAGCTTGGCATCAACTACATAGACTTCCTAACGGAATGCCGCATCGAAAAAGCGAAGAAGCTGATGGCGGACCCGGAGAAGAGCCTCAAGGAAATTACGTTCGAGGTCGGGTATCACGATCCGAACTACTTCAGCAAGGTGTTCAAGAAGATGTGCTCTGTCTCGCCCAAGGAATATCGCAAGACGCTGCTCGGCGGCAGAAAGCTGACCGACGATGAGAGCTGACGGCAGAGAAGGAGCGATTAGCGTGAAGCGTATATGGATGCGAGTCAGGACGGCTCTGCTTGCAATCGTTATCGTCTTAGCCGTTGCCGCTTGCGACAATAACGGCGACGACGGCGCACTTGGCGCGGATGCGGATAGAGGTGGTGGCGCGTCGAATTCGGTTGTTTCGCCCTCGCCGGTATCAACCAAAGATGGAACAGGCGGAAGCTCTGAGACCGTGGAGCAACCGATCAAGATCGGATTCTCCATGGATACGCTGCTGGAGGAACGCTGGCTGAAGGACCGGGATTTGTTCCGGGAGTCTGTGGAAGCTCTCGGAGTTGAGGTCGAGATCAGTGCGTCGAACGGAGACGACGCGCTTCAGATCGTACAAGCGGAGACGATGATCAGCCATGGCATCGATCTTCTCGTCATCGTACCCCATAATGCGGAGGCCACGGCAGCGATTGTGAAGAAAGCCCATTCCTCTGGGGTGAAGGTTATCGCTTACGACAGGCTGGTCAAAAATGCAGAGATCGATCTGTACGTTTCCTTCGACAACGAGCTGGTCGGCGAACTGCAGGCCAATTCGATCACGAAGCTTGTGCCGAAAGGCAAATATGTGTATATCGGAGGAGCGGAGACGGACAACAACGCCCACTTGTTCAAGGAAGGCGTGTTCAACGTGCTGCAGCCGTTCATTGACAGCGGAGATATTACGGTCGTCTACGACCAGTGGACCAAGGATTGGACGCCGGCTAACGCCAAAGCCAATATGGAAGAGGCGCTGAAGGCCAATAACAATCAGATCGATGCGGTTATTGCCGCCAACGACGCGACGGCAGGCGGCGTCATAGCAGCATTGGAAGCACAAGGACTGGCCGGCAAAATTCCGGTCGCCGGACAGGATGCGGATCTCGCTGCCGCGCAGCGTATCGTAACCGGCACTCAGGAGATGACGGTGTATAAGCCGATCCATGCGCTGACGCTTAAGGCGGCCGAGCTTGCCGTCATGATGGCCAAGGGCGAGACTCCGCACGCCGACCGGAAGGTGAATAACGGCAAGATCGAGGTGCCGTCCGTACTGCTGTCGCCGATCGCGGTAGATCGGCTGAACCTGGACGCGACCATTATTGCCGACGGCTTCCACGCCAAGGAGGATGTGTACAGGTTCGCGCAGCCGGAATAACGTTTATTTATTAGAGAAAGAGGATCTCAGCCTTCACCTTGCCGTGAATGGGTTGAGATCCTTTTCTGTATAAATCGGAGACTCGCATACTGAGGTTTATTTTGCCTGTATTTCATACAGTCTAATAGGTCAAAATCGCCCGCTGAACTGACTTTTGAATGGAATTGATACAGCCAGAATCGGCCTTTTCGCCCCCAGTGAGATGACRTAAAATTGTTTGTGTACCAAGATTTGTAGCCTTGTCAGACAACAAAAAAGTAGGGTATCCTCGGGGTTGCTGAAGCCACCAGAGAAAGGACCCTACCGATGACTAATATACCCGAAAACATGCTCACTAATCTATTTGAAAATCTTGTTACTCAGTTTGTACAAGACAACC